>CBDUWI010000043.1:0-7989 GCA_965370885.1 uncultured bacterium
AAGCCATTTTTATATTATCAGTTATACTCGTAATTTTTTTAACATTCACGCCACTTTCAAGTACTATTTCGTATCTAGTAACTGTTGGCCCTTTTGTATGTTTATAAACGCTTGCTCCAATTTTAAATTCTTCAAAAGTTGTATTTAAGACATCAATTTGCTTTTGTATCCATTCGCCACTATCACTAGTTTTTTGAAGTGGTTTTGATAATAATGAGATTGGTGGAAAACGATACTCCTTATCAAACTTATTTATCGACGTTACAATTTCTTTTTTAATAGGTTCAACTTTCTTTACAACCTTTTGACTTTCAAAAAAATCACCTATATTTGTTTTAGGTTTATCTTCTTCTATTGTTTCTTTATAACCTTCACTTGGTTTTTCTTCGATAGATTCTTTTTCAAAATCCTCATCTGGCTTAGTTAAAACAGGCTCTCTTTTAGCCCTTTTATTTTGTGATTCGAGTGCCTCATTTAAATTACTTCCACTAACCATATCAAATTCAGGGTACTCAGTCCCATATTTTCTTTTAATGTCTTCTTTGCTGAATTTAGGTTTAGTTCTGAAAGAATCTAATTGTCTATCAACATCACCAGATCTTTGGTGGGGTGTTGGTATTACAATTTCATCTTTTGCTTTTGTCCCAAATATAGGCGATACAAATTTATTTTTTATATATCCAGGAGACGCAGGCACTAAATCAATTTGGGGAATTTCAAAAGGAACAGTATCTTCTGATCTCTTTATAACAGCTTCAAGTCTTTTCTTCTTAAAAAACATATTATCACCACTCTTATAAATTTATATTTGCTTTAATAAAATCTTTCACTTCTTGGTATGTTTTTCTATTTTTATTTACAAATCTATTTATTTCATTGCCATTTTGGTATATTAAGAAACTTGGGACACCAAATATATTCAAATGGCGAGCTAAAGGAACAGATATATTTCGATCAAACGAATAAAATTCTAATTCTATAAATTCCGCTTCTAATTTAGAAATATAAGAACTTACACGGAAACAATCTGGGCACCATTTAGCGTGCCAATAAATCACCTTTTTTTCTTCGCTTTTAATAATTTGCGAAAATTCTTCAACATTATTAATCTTAATCATCTTCTTCAGCAACTCCATTTTCTAAGAAATCTTCTACCTCTTTTTCTACTATATCTATTTCTAATGGAGCATCAAATAGCTTCTTAGAATATATTTTTATTGTTTCTTCACCAACAATGCCTATTATAACTAAACAAATCTTTTTTTGCATTACGTCAACACTAGTATTAATAACTAATTTTCTAAACCAATAAATTGGATTAACAACGTTAACGGCCGCCCCAGCATATTTTGCCATTTTACCAATTTTTAACTTCTTAGCAGCTTTCATCACTTTAGTTTCTTCAATTTGTCTTTTTTTATCAAACATTTGGATAATTTGTGTTACTCGCAATTTCATCATGTTTTTTAATAAAGGTTTATTAAAATTTCACTAATTCTATCTGTAATGTAATGATTTAAATTCATCAGTTCGTGGACACTTAATTCAAACATTGGATATTTAGAATCAGGAAAGAAATATGATGCAATTTCTTCAGTAAGCTGATAACTCATATCAAAAGTTAGTTTAGAAAGTTTACTATTCCCTTCTTTCTTACTTTTCTTAAACAATTTTTGTTTATCTATAACCATCAATTCTAGTTCTTCGATACTGACCTCAACATTAGATTTTTTAACATTTTCTAAATTGATATTTACACCTCTGACAACTAAAGAGACATAAGTAGCAATAATCGCTATAGATCCCGTCAGCATTCCAAGGAAAAAGTTAATTACTCCACTTAATGAATAATCAAAAAACATCTCATCATCTCCTAACTTCCTTAATATTATAACATATTTATCATTTTAATTGTGAATATTTTGCGATTATGAGATAATAATGAAAGGTGATATTATGAAGAAATACTTATTTGCTTTAGACTTAGATGGAACATTGCTATATGATTGGGAAACACTTAAGGAAGAAACAATAGATTACTTAAAAACTATAAAAGCCCAAGGGCATAAAATTGTTATTGCAACGGGGAGACCATTTCGCAGTTCTGAAGAGTATTATGATTTACTTGAATTAGATACTCCTCTTATAAATTATAATGGTGGGCTAGTAACATCAAAACATGATCCAAACTTTAAAAATTACTCATTAACAATAAACAAAGATTGTGTTATAGATATTTTCGAGAAAAACAAGGAATATATTCATAACGCGTTTGGTGAAGTAAAAGATGATATATATCTATTACATGATACTGATGAAATCAATCCTTTACTTCATAATTTTAATGGTGCAAGATTATTTGTTGGCGATTTTAATGAAATATTAGATGCCGACACAAACGGCTTCATCATTATTGCTAAAGAAGGTCAAGGGAAATATATTGAAGACTTTGTTAATACACATTATCAAGGAAGAGTACTTTGTCGAAATTGGGGTAATGAGTATCGATTTATTATTGAATTATTTACTCCTGCAACAAATAAAGGTAATGCATTGAAATATGTAGCAGATTATTTAGGATTTGAAAGAGAGCAAATCATCGCTTTTGGAGATGGCCATAATGACATTGAGATGTTGGAATATGCCGGTTTAGGTATAGCAATGTCTAACGCGCACGATTCTTTAAAAGAAATAGCGGACTTAGTGTTAGATAAATCTAATAAGGAAAATGGAATTGAAAAATTCTTAAATGAATATCTAAAAAACAAAACAGATTAAGGTTATTAACCCATAATCTGTTTTTAATATCTAAATCTTTTTTTATTTTTACCTTTGCCTTTTTTCTGTTTAATAGGTGTATTTTGTATAGCCCCTAACGGATTTGCTGGATTAATTTTACTTGGATCCATTGTACTCATTCTCTTCATCATTATCGATTGTTGTTCTAAAGATTGAATCAATTTATTGACTTCAGTAACACTTCTTCCTGAACCATTAGCTGTTCTTTTTCTCCGCGAACTACTTTGAGCAATTAATTTCGGGTTTTTTCTTTCGCCGTTAGTCATAGAACGAATTATTGCTTCGACGTAAGCTGTTTGTTTTTCATCAACATTAGCCCCTTTTAAAGCTTTATTCATTCCTGGTACCAATTTCATAATTCCCCCAAGAGAACCCATTCTTTTTATCATCTTTAATTGCTTTAAAAAGTCATTATAATTAAATTTACCTGACATCATTTTTTCCATTAGGCCCATCATGCCATCTTCATCAATATTTTCAGTAACCTTATCAACCAGTGTTAAGACATCACCCATTCCTAAGATTCTTGATGCCATTCTTTCCGGATGAAATATTTCTAATTGATCTAGTTTCTCTCCCATCCCCATATATTTAATAGGAATATTAGTTACTTGTCTTAAACTTAACGCAGCTCCACCTCTTGTATCTCCATCAAGTTTTGTAAGAATTGCTCCCGTAACTGATAAAGTTTTATGAAAACTAGAAGCAACATTTACTGCATCTTGTCCTGTCATTGCATCAAGATTTAGAAGAATTTCTTCAGGTTTTAAGACATTTTTAATGTCGATTAATTCTTGCATCATTAGTTCATCAATATGTAGTCTTCCGGCTGTATCAGCAATAATTAAGTTATTACCATTAGTAACCGCAAATTCTAAAGCTCTTTTTATAATTACTTGTGGTTTTTCCTTAATACCCATTTCAAAAACATCAACATTAAGTTGAGCACCAATTGTAATTAATTGCTCAATAGCTGCAGGTCTATAAACATCTAATGCAACTAATAAAGGTTTTAGATTATTGTTTTTTCTTAAGAAATGTGCAAGTTTACCAGATGTTGTTGTTTTCCCAGAACCTTGTAATCCAACCATCATAATTTTAGTAATACCAATTATATTAAGAGTTAAGGGTGCAGCTTTTTCACCCATAATATTTTTAAGCTCATCATGAACAATTTTAACTACTTGTTGCCCCGGGTTTAATCCTTTTAAGATTTTTTCACCCATTGCTTGTTCCTTAACTTCTTTTGTGAATGCTTTAACGACTTTAAAGTTGACATCCGCTTCTAATAAGGATAATCTTACTTCTCTCATCATCTCTTCAATATCTTTTTCAGTAAGTCTTCCCTTTCCAGTAACCCTTCTTAAAGACATTTGTAGGCGTTCAGATAAATTATCAAAAGCCATAATATCACTCTACTTTCTGAAGTTCTCCAATTAAAAACTTTATTTTTTTATGATCCAATTCATCATCAATACGCTTGAAAATGACTTGTCTATCACGTTTTTTTTGTTTTAACAATAGTTTCTTCTCAAATTCATATATTTTTTTTACTGTTCGCTTGATTTGATCAAAAACAGCGTTTCTACTAACTCCTGTATTTTCCGCTATTTCCGCTAAAGAGAAATCATCAAAATAATAAGCTTCAATATATTTTCTTTGTTTATCAGTTAATAAGTCTTGGTAAATATCATATAACTCAATTATTTCTATTTTTTTATTTAAAATATCCATTAGAAAATATCCGAGAACATTCCGTAAATATATTCTTCGATATCAAAATGTTCTAAATCATCCAATTTTTCACCAAGACCAACATATTTAATTGGAATATTTAATTCATCTTTTATAGCTAATACTATTCCACCTTTTGCAGTTCCATCAAGTTTAGTTAAAATAATACCACTAATTTTAGTTACCTCATCAAAGATTTTTGCTTGTGATAAACCGTTTTGACCAGTCGTAGCATCTACAACTAATAGAGTTTCATGCGGTGCATCATCAATCTCTCTATGAATAACTCTATTAATCTTTTCTAATTCTTTCATAAGATTGACTTTGTTGTGTAATCTTCCTGCAGTATCGCATAATACAATATCAATTTTATTATCCTTTGCATAGTTTATTGCATCAAAGATTACACTAGAAGGATCACTGCCTTCATCTTTTGAATAAAAAGAAGATCCTACACGATTGCTCCATATTCTTAACTGTTCAATAGCCCCTGCTCGGAAAGTATCACCAGCAACCATTAATACAGTTTTACCTTTATTAATGTATTCATTAGCGATTTTACCAATTGTAGTTGTTTTGCCTACACCATTAACGCCAACAAATAAAATTACATTAACTCTATTATCAACAATATTTAAATTTGAAGATACAATTCCCTCATTGACATATAGTTTAAACATTTCTTCGATAATAATCTCTTTTAAATCTTCAGGTGAAGTAATTTTATCTAATTCAACTTTATCGCGTAAATGATTAACAAATTTTAAGACAGTATTAACACCGATATCAGATATGATAAAGAGTTCTTCTAAAGCATCAAATAAATCATCAGAAATAAACTCTGATGATTCAAGTAAAGATTTCAAGTTATAAAAAATACTTGATCTTGTTTTACTCATTCCTACTTTATACTTTTGTGCGCTTAGTCTTTGCTCTTTTGATTTAAATAAATTATTAAAAAATCCCATAATACCAGTCTTCTTTCCATATAAAATCACAAAATATTATAACATATAATTGTATATCTTTCTATTATATAGTAAAAATTCCCTACAAAAAGGAAAAATCCGCCTCTCGGCGGATTAAGGAAGGGGATGTGTGAATAAAATAAATTATTCACCATGCTATGTAAGGGATAAGTTGCGACATAGTCGCAACATAAATATAACATATATGATAACTTTATGTCAACCAAATTTTAACTTATTCCCATGTTGATAGTGATAGTTAAACTATCTTATCTAACTGCTACTACTAAGGCGATTATGCATTTTGTAAAAATACTAATTAATCAAAAAAACTTGATAATATCAAGTTTTTTTGTAACCACACTTTTTCGTTTCTTGGCAAATTATTCCACCTTTATTGTCATCGATGAGAAGGCTCCCACATTCAGGGCAGATTTCCCCATTTGGTAATCCAAACAACATATTTTTACATGAGGGAAAATTATCACATGCATAAAATTTCTTTCCTTTATTTCTTCCTGTTTTAGCTATTCTTTCTACGATTTCACCCTTTCCACATTTAGGGCATTTTACGCCAGTAGATACAATTTTAGGTTTCTCAACACCGTTAGGTTTGATGTATTTACATGTTGGATAATTACTACAAGCTTCGAAAGATCCGAATTTCGAACTTCTATAAACCATATCCGAACCACATTTAGGACATTTTTCACCAGTAGTTTGAGGCGCAAGTTTATCCATATGGATATTCGCTTCATCTACCATCGGAATAAAAGAATTATAAAAGCTTGTTATAATATCCGTTTGATTCTGAGTACCTAGAGATATTTCATCTAAAACTTTTTCCATTCTAGCAGTGTAATCAACACTTATAATTCTTGCGAAAAACTCATCTAATTTCTCAATAGTAAGTGTTCCTTGATTAGTAGGTAAAAATTTCTTTTCTTCAATAGAAACATACTCTCTCGTTTTTAAAGTAGTAATTGTTTGCGAATATGTCGATGGTCTTCCGATTCCCAAATCTTCCATTTCTTTAATCAGTTTTGCTTCAGAAAATCTTGGGGGAGGACTAGTAAAATGTTGTGTCTTTTCAATTTTTTTCGCTGTAATTGTATCATCAATTAAAAGTTCTGGCAATTCACTTAAATCAAGCTTTTCATATTTTCCATAAACTTTTAAATAACCATCAAAAATCAATGATTGAGCGGCAACTTTAAATAATGAATCATTATTAGTTAATGAAATTGTATTTGTCTTAATTACAGCAGGAGCCATTAGCGATGCTAATGTTCTATCATAAATCATTACGTATAAACTATATTCATCCTTGGATAAGAATTTTTTTATACTTTCAGGTGTTCTTGATAAATTTGTAGGTCTAATAGCTTCATGAGCATCTTGAATATTTGGTTTTTGTTTAAACTTTTTAACTCTTCCACAATATTCTTTACCATATATTTCTTCTAATCGTTTCATTGCCGGCTTAGTAAAAACATCGCTTAATCTAATTGAATCTGTTCTCATATATGTAATTAATCCTGAAGCTTCAGATCCTAAATTAATACCTTCATACAGTTTTTGGGCAACTAACATAGTTTTTTTTGAGCTAAAACCCAATTTAGTTGATGCATCTTGCTGTAAAGTAGAAGTTGTAAATGGTAATTTAGCTTCTTTTTTTCTTTCTTTTGCATCAATAGAACTAACAACAAATTTATCACTTAAAGATGCAAAAAGTTTTTCAGTTTCAGCTTTATTTTTGATTTTTACAATCTTATTTTTATATTTAACAAGCTCAGCAGAAAATTTTTCAAATTCGGCTTTAATCTTCCAAAATTCTTCTTTAATAAAAGCTTCTATTTCTTTTTCTTTATCAACAATAATTTTTAATGTTGCACTTTGAACGCGTCCAGCAGACTTTGATTTAATTTTATTTTGAAGTAACTTAGATAACTTAAACCCAATTATTCGGTCAAGAATTCTTCTAGTTTCTTGCGAAGAAACTAACCCTAAATCAATATCTCTTGGTTCTTTAAAAGCTTTAATAACTGCACTTTTAGTTATTTCATTAAATATTACTCTCTTAATGGGAATATTAGAAACTCCTAATACTTCCCCTAAATGCCAACTAATTGCTTCCCCTTCACGATCAGGGTCGGTTGCTAAATATATTTCATTTATATTTTTTAAAGAACTTAATAATTCGTTAACAACTTGTTTCTTTTCTTTTATAATTTCATACTTTGGTGTGAAACCATTTTCTATATCTAATCCAAGTCCACCAACTCCGCTAATCGATAAATCTCTTATATGTCCTTTTGAAGAAAGGACAAGAAATTCATCTCCTAGATATTGTTCGATTGTCTTTGACTTACTAGGTGATTCTACTATAAATAGTTTTGTTTTCATGTGTTCTTCACCTCTTTTCTATATATTATATACACACACTTTTTTATAATGTCAAGCGGTCATATTCATTATATATATTACA
>CBDUWI010000044.1:0-7923 GCA_965370885.1 uncultured bacterium
ATATTTCTCAATAATACTTTTTTCTAAAGATCCGCTATTTATTCCAATTCTAATTGGAATATTTTTTTCTAAACATTTATCAACAACTAGTTTTATTTTTGCTTTATCACCAATATTACCAGGATTTATCCTTATTTTATCAATTCCATTATCAGCACAAATAAGTGCAAGACGATAATCAAAATGAATATCAGCTACTAGTGGAACAGTAACTTGTCTCTTAATCTCTTTAATCGCTTGAGCATCGGCGCTATCTAAAATAGCAAGTCTAACAATCTCACTACCAGCAGTAGCTAAAGTGTTGATTTGTTTAACAGTTTCTAAGATGTTTTTAGTAATTGAAGTCGTCATAGTTTGAATCACGACATTATTACTTCCACCGATACTTTTATCTTTAACTTTTACTAAATTTGTCATTTCTCGTTTTTCCATAATATCACCGGTATAATTATACAATAAATAGGGAAAAAAATACATAAATCTATTGCATTTTATTTTAAATAATGATATATTAGGTTAGAGTTTTGTTAGGAGGAATATAGATGAGAACACTAATAACTTTAAGATGTACTGTGTGCAATGATGAAAATTATCATACTAAGAAAAATAAAAGTCTACATCCAGCGCGTATGGAGACAAAAAAATATTGCCCAAAATGCAAAACATCTACAGTGCATAAAGAGAAAAAATAAACTAAAAACTTCTTTTAACTAGAAGTTTTTTTAATAGGAAGGTGTTTATGAAAAAATACATTTATGGATTCGATATTGGTGGGACAACAGTTAAAATTGGGTTATTTAACATAGCTGGAGATCTCATATTAAAATCAAATATTAAAACGAATTTAAAAGATAAGGGTAAACATATTTTACTTGAAGTTTTTAATGAAATAAAAACCCACAAAATTGATCAATCAGAAGTTCTTGGTTATGGCTTTGGCGTTCCTGGACCTGTATATAACGGAATAATAATAAAATGTGTTAATATTGGCTGGGAAAATTACGACATCAAAGCAGAATTTTCTAAGTACACAAATAATCCTTCAGTTTTTGTTGAAAATGATGCAAAAGTAGCTCTTTTTGGTGAAACATGGAAAGGTGCAGCTAAAGGGTATATAAATAGTGCAATGTTAACTATTGGGACAGGAATTGGGTCCGGTATTATTAGTGATGGTAAAATGATATATGGAGCTGACGGTTCTGCTGGTGAAATTGGTCACGTGCAGGTTATTCACGAAGATGGCATAATATGTAACTGCGGTAGTAAAGGTTGCTTAGAGACGGTGGCAAGCGCAACTGGCATTAAAAATGAATATATAAAAACATTAAGAGAAGATAACCTTACTCCTAAATCACGACAAGCCTCAAAAAGTGCGAAAAAAATCTTTGATTTAGCAAAAAGAGGAGATATTACAGCTTTAAAAGTAGTAGATAAAGTAGCTTATTATCTTGGATATGCATGTCATATATTAAGTGTTACAACAAACCCAAATGTTATTATAATTGGGGGAGGAGTTTCTAAAGCAGGAGATTTTCTCGTTAATAAGATTGATGATAATTTCCGAAAATTATTATATGCACCAACAAAAAACACAAAAATTGTTCTTTCAGAACTTGGCAACGAATCAGGAATTTATGGTGCTGCATCTCTTGTATTAGCCAATGATTAAAACTATTGTTAATGAATTTGATGAAAATACATATATTTTCAATGAAAAACATGAAGTATACGTTATTGATCCCGGTTCAAATTATCAAGGCATCAAAGAATATATAGATAAAGCAAATTTTCAAGTATTAGGTATTTTATTAACACATGGTCATTTTGATCACATAATATCTCTAAATCAGTTATTAAAATACTATAATACAAAAGTATATATTCACAAATCTGAAAGTGATTTTTTGTTTGATTCTAATCTAAATCTATCAATGATGACGCCGACTAAATTTATTATAAATGATAAATCAAAAGTTATTGAAATTACGGAAAAGACTGAATTTAAATTAGGACGCGAAACGATAAAAGTAATTCATACACCAGGACATAGCCGTGGTAGTGTTTGTTATAAATATAAAAAGGCTATATTTACAGGCGACACCCTGTTTAAAGGTTCAATAGGGAGAACAGATTTACCTTCATCAAGTCGTTCTAATATAGAAAAAAGTGTCAAAAAAATAATTACAATTTGTAAAGATAACACAACCGTTTATCCTGGACATGGGCAATTTACTACAATTCTCAATGAAAAGAGAGAAAACCCCTATATAGAAAGATAAAACAACTTTAATAGAGTTGTTTTTTTTATTTTTAGCACTCAATGCTTGACACTGCTAAAAATGTGTTGTATAATGTTGTTAGCAGTCAAGAAAAAGAGTGCTAATGGAGGTTGAAAAATGCTTTCTAAAAGACAAGAAGTAATCTTAAAGTTAATCGTAGAAGAATTCATTAAAACGGCTGACCCAGTTGGATCAAGAACGTTATCAATGCTATTAGATGTATCTTCAGCAACGATTAGAAATGAAATGGCAAACCTTGAAGAATTAGATTTTTTAGAAAAAACACATACATCAAGTGGAAGAATTCCTAGTGATAAAGGGTACCATTATTATATTGAAAAGCTATTAACTAATAATTATAACTACGACGATAGTTTTGATGTAATTGATGACCTTTTTAGTAATAAAAATATTAAACGCGATGAAGCGATTAAACAAGCATTAAATCTCCTAAGTCAATTAACTAATTATACGACAATTGCTTTAGGACATAACGCTTACGGATCAAGAGTTAAAAAAATTGAATTAGTTCCGCTTTATCAAAATGAATGTGTACTGTTACTTGTAACTAATTTAGGACATGTTGAAAGCAAACAAATTAATATTCCTGAAAATACCGGAATCGAAGAAATGAAAAGAGTAATTGAAATCTTTAATGATATATTATACGATTGTCCAATTGCAAAAGTAAGTGAAAAACTTCATTATGAAATAAACGAACAAAAGATTAAGGAAATACTAACATATAATTCGACGATCATTGAAACTTTTTTAGATGCATTTACGAAATTTACCCAAAGTAAATATTACTTATCAGGACAAAGTAATATGTTATATCAACCTGAGTTTAGCGATGTTAATCGAATGAGAGAACTTTTATCATTCTTTGAACAAAATGACATTTTTAAACTAGTTGAAGATACTACGCAAAAAGGCGTAACTGTTAAGATTGGTAAAGAAAATGCTATTAGTGCAATGAGAGACTGTACAGTAATTACAATCCCCTATGAATTAGGAGATAAAGAACAAGGTACTATCGCTGTCGTAGGTCCTACAAGAATGGAATATCAAAAAGTTATTCCCTTAATTAAATATCTAGCAAAGCATATGTCAAAACTTTATAAGGAGTAATCTATGACAAAGAAAAAGAAGTTAGAAGAGGATGTAGAGACTAGTGATTCAAACGGAAAAATTAACGAAGAGGAGACAGTTATATTAGAAAAAACACCAGAGGAAATTATTACAAAACTAGAAGAAGAAATAAAAGAGTTAAAACATAATTTATTAAAGGAAAAAGCCGATTTAGAAAATACGAAAAAACGTTTAGAAAGAGAACGTATTATCGAAAGAAAATATGTAGCGTTAAGTATTAGTAAGAATCTACTGCCAGCACTTGATAGTTTTGATTTAGCTTTAATGCATAAAGTAACTGATGAAGAATCTGAAAAAATATTTCAAGGGTTTAAAATGATTAAAGAACAATTAGTTAAAGCACTTGAAGAAGAAGGCGTTAGTGAAATTGATGCATTAGATGAAGAATATGATCCAAATTTCCACCAAGCAATAATAACGGAAAAAGTCGAAAACAAAGAACCTAATATTGTAATCGAAGTAATACAAAAAGGATATATATTTAAAGACAGGTTAATAAGACCTGCAATAGTAAAAATAAGCGAATAAAAGGAGCGAATAAAAATGGGAAAAATTATTGGAATTGATTTAGGAACAACAAATTCATGTGTAGCAATTATGGAAGGTGGCGAAGCAAAAGTTATAGCTAATGCTGAAGGTGCTCGCACTACTCCATCTGTTGTTGCATTTAAGAATGGTGAAATTCAAGTTGGAGAAGTAGCTAAAAGACAAGTAATCACTAATCCTGATACTGTTTCTTCAATAAAAAGAAAAATGGGGACTAGTGAAAAAGTAAATGTAAATAAAAAAACTTACACACCACAAGAAATTTCAGCGATGATTTTACAAAATTTAAAGAAAACAGCTGAAGATTATTTAGGCCAAAAAGTTACTGAAGCAGTTATAACTGTTCCAGCTTACTTTAATGATGCTGAAAGACAAGCAACTAAAGATGCTGGTAAAATAGCTGGACTTGATGTTAAACGTATTATCAACGAACCAACAGCAGCTGCACTAGCATACGGTATTGATAAAACAGATAAATCACAAACAGTCTTAGTATATGATCTTGGTGGTGGAACATTTGATGTATCTATCTTAGAACTTGCAGAAGGTACTTTTGAAGTAATATCAACTGCCGGAAACAACCGTTTAGGTGGAGATGATTTCGATCAAAAAATTATGGATTATTTAGTTGCTGAATTTAAAAAAGAAACTTCAGTTGATTTAGCAAAAGATAAAATGGCCATGCAACGTATCAAAGACGCTGCTGAAAAAGCTAAAAAAGATTTAAGTGGAATTACATCTACACAAATTTCTTTACCATTCATTAGCGTTGGAGCAAGTGGTCCCGTACATTTAGAACAAACTTTCACAAGAGCAAAATTTAATGAGCTTACAGGTGCTTTAGTTGAAAAAACAATGGGACCAGTTAGAAGAGCATTAAAAGATGCTAGTATGACTAAAAATGATATTCACCAAGTATTACTTGTTGGTGGATCAATTAGAATTCCTGCTGTCCAAGATGCAATTAAAAAAGAATTAGGTAAAGACCCAAATAAAGGTGTTAATCCTGATGAAGTAGTAGCTATGGGTGCAGCAATTCAAGCTGGAGTATTATCTGGTGATGTAAAAGATATCTTATTATTAGATGTTACACCTTTATCTTTAGGTATTGAAACTTTAGGTGGTGTATTCACAAAACTTATTGAAAGAAATACGACAATACCAACATCAAAATCACAAACATTTTCAACAGCAGCTGAAAACCAACCTGCGGTAGATTTACATGTACTTCAAGGTGAAAGACCAATGGCTGCTCAAAATAAAACATTAGGAAGATTCCAACTTACAGATATCCCACCAGCAAGAAGAGGAATTCCGCAAATCGAAGTTTCATTTGATATTGATGCTAATGGTATCGTAAATGTAAAAGCAAAAGATTTAGGAACTAACAAAGAACAAAGTATCACAATTTCTAACGGTTCAGGAATATCTGAAAAAGATATTGAAAAAATGGTTAAAGAAGCTGAAGAAAATGCTGAAACAGATAAATTATTAAGAGATGAAGCTGATTTACGTAACGAAGCTGATCAATTAGTTTTCCAAGCAGCAAAAGCAATTGCTGATTTAGGAGAAAATATAACTGAAGAAGAAAAAACTGAAGCTGAAAATAAAATTGAAGAACTTAAGAAAGCATTAGAAGGAAAAGATTTAGAAGAAATTAAAACTAAAAAAGAAGAACTAAACACTTTAGCTCAAGCATTAGCGACAAAAGCTTATGAGCAAGCACAAAAAGCAGATGATGCTAATTCTGCAAATCATGAAACACAAGAAGAAACAAGCGATGAAGACATCGTTGATGCAGAATACGAAGAAGTTTAAATAGAATTTGAAATGAAGCAGTTAATCTGCTTCATTTCAGTTTAAATTGAGGTGTTATTATGAGCAAAAGAGATTACTACGATGTTCTTGGAGTAGACAAAAAATCGAGCGAACCAGATATTAAAAAAGCTTATCGAACATTAGCTAAAAAATATCATCCAGACGTTTCGACAGAACCAAATGCTGAAGCTAAATTTAAAGAAGTTCAAGAAGCTTACGAAGTTTTAAGCGATTCAACAAAAAAAGGTCAATACGATCGCTTTGGACATCAAGCTAACGCTGGACAAGGATTTCAATCTTCAGGATTTGATTTTGATATTAACGATATTTTTTCTAGTTTTTTTGGTGGTGGGCAAACACAAAGAAGTACGAACCGACCAAGAAAAGGGTCTGATATTCAAATGCGTATGAACATTTCTTTCAAAGATTCAATTTTTGGTAATAGAAAACATATTAGAGTAAATGTTCACGAAGAATGCCATACTTGCCACGGAACTGGTGCTTTTTCAAAATCTGACATAAAAACATGTAGCCGTTGTAAAGGAAGTGGGTCTGTAATTGTTGAACAACAATCCATTTTTGGTAGAACAAGAACACAAACAACATGTCCAGCATGTCATGGAAAAGGGAAACAAGTTACAAAAAAATGTGCGACATGTAACGGCGCAGGTATTGAAACGCGCAATAAAGAAATTGAAGTTAAAATTCCTGTTGGAATAGATAGTGGCCAGCAAATTCGTTTAGAAGGTTACGGTGAAAAAGGTAATGACGGTGGTCCGAGCGGCGATTTATATATTTTATTTGAAGTAAAAAAGAATCAATTATACGAAAGACATAATGACGATTTAGTTATAGAAGTTCCAATAACTTTTGTTCAAGCAGCCGTCGGTGATACTATTAAAGTTCCAACTCCATACGGAGATGTTAAACTAAAAATACCTTCCGGAACTCAAAGCAAAACAACTTTCCGTTTAAAAGGAAAAGGTGCACCAAATGTTAGAAGTAAAAGAAATGGTGATGAACATGTTATTATCAATGTTGTTACGCCTAATAAATTATCCAAACAACAAATTAAACTATTTGAACAATTATCCAAAACTAATTTAACAGAAAATTCAAGTATTTGGCAAAAATATAGAAGAGCACAACAGTGAAAAGGATTAAATTGTAATCCTTTTTTACATATTATGTTATAATTTAGATTGATAATATTTAACAAAAAAGTTGGTGATTAGATGAAAATAGCTTTTTATACATTAGGATGCAAAGTAAATACTTACGAAACAGAAAGTGTTTGGGAATTATTTAAAGAAGCTGGGTTTAAAAGAGTAGATCATAAAGATTTTTCTGATGTATATATTATTAATACCTGCACTGTTACAAACTCTGGAGCAGCTAAAAGTAGAAAAGCAATTCGTAAAGCTATAAACAAAAATCCTGAAGCTATAGTTGCCGTAATGGGATGCTATTCTCAACTTGAATCAGAAAATGTCTTAGATATTCCTGGTGTTGATATTATTATTGGAACAAAAAACCGCGAAAGACTATTACCTTTAGTAAAAGAATATATCCAAAAAAGAACACAATTTCTCGAAGTATCAGATGTCTCAAACTATCGTGTCTTTGATGAAGTAAAAGTAACAAATTTTACGGAAAATACTAGAGCATTTCTTAAAATTCAAGATGGCTGTAATAATTTTTGTACTTACTGTATAATCCCCTATGCAAGGGGTCCAGTAAGAAGTAGAGATAAAAGTTCAATTTTTGAAGAAGTAAATAATTTAGTAGATAATGGTTATCTAGAAATTGTTTTAACCGGGATCCATACTGGTGGTTATGGTCACGATTTAGTAAACTATAATTTCTATAATCTTTTAAATGATATTAAAGATATAAGAAATCTAAATAGAATTCGTATTTCATCGATTGAAATTAGTGAATTGACACCAGCCATAATAAATCTAATAGCAAAACACAATGTATTTGCAAAACATCTTCACATCCCACTTCAAAGTGGTAGCGATGAAATTCTAATAAAAATGAAAAGAAAATATAATAAAGAACAATACTTAAATCATATTAAGGAAATTAGAAAGATAATTCCTAATATTGCAATTACTACCGACAT
>CBDUWI010000045.1:0-7844 GCA_965370885.1 uncultured bacterium
AATACAGTATTCATGAAAGTGCTTATAAGTTAACAATGGATGACGGAAGAAAATTGATATTTACTAGAGATCATCGTTTCCTTTCTAAAAAAAATGGTTCATCTGAAACTGTATGGAAAAAGGTTAAAGATTTTAAAATAGGAAGTGAAATACGTTATATTACAAAACCATGGGGAAGTCCTACGTTCGAAGATGGTTGGTTTAGTGGGATGATAGACGGAGAGGGGAGTTTAAGTAAGAAAAGCAGAACTGGGGTTTCCTTAACGATAAGTCAAGTAGAAGGTTCCGTTTGGGAAAGGTTGTTGAAATATGTTTATGATAAAGAGTATTCATTTCGGATTGAATGGGATAGACGTAAAAGCGGGGATAGTAGTAAGTTTGGAAATAAGCCAGTAGGGAAGATTGTGATTGGTAGGATGGACGAAGTTTTTAAACTCTTGGGTCAACTTCGCCCAAGCAGAATTATAGATAGAAATTGGTGGGAAGGGAAAGATCTCCCAGGCAAATGTTCTGGGATAGGTTGGTCAAAAATAGTAAAGATAGAATTACTTCCTAAACAGAGAATGATAGATCTTCAGACCTCTGAAAAAACATTTATAGCTGAAGGATTTGTTTCTCACAATTCTACAGCAATGGTGGGTTACTTTTATCATGATACTATAACTAATCCTGGAACTACCACGGCTCTTATCGGATATAACAGTGATCTTACTTCTGAGCTTTTAGACAAAGTTAAAACATTTCTTCGGACGACACCAGCTACGTTGAAACCTACTGTTCAGTATAATTCTAAATATGAGATAAGTTTTCCAAGAATAAATTCAAAAATTTTAGTACTTCCATCTACGTCTAATGTTGGACGTGGGTATACTTTGACAAATTGTTTGGCTACGGAATTGTCTTCATGGGAAGATGCAGAAGAGAAGATGATGACATTAGAGGCTTCAGTTCCTATCACTGGTAAACTGGTAATAGAATCTACTCCTCGTGGTCAAGGTAATTTGTACCATAGGATGTGTATGGCCGATGATAATGATTATGCGAAGAAAGAATATGGATGGTGGTGGGGATATACGAGAGAAGAGATAGAGATTATTCGTAAACGAATGAACAATCCGTCAAAGTTTGCTCAGGAATATGGACTAGAGTTTCTTGCTTCTGGACGATCTGTATTTGACCCTTATATGTTGAGAACTCAAAGAAACAATACTTGGAGATTAGATGGAGAGTATGAACAAAATGGGGCAATCTATAAAGTGAAGGAAGTTGATCATTTAAGAATTTACAAAGAACCTGCTACTGATAGAAATTATGTCATCGGTGTTGATGTTTCTGAAGGAGTTGAGGGTGGAGATTATTCTGTAGCGCATATTTTTGATAGACTTACTGGAGAAGAGGTTGCAATGTTTAGAGGATTAATTCCTCCAGATAGATTTGCTGATAAGTTGTACGATTGGGGAATGAAATATAATAAAGCTTTATTGGTTGTTGAAATAAATAATCATGGACTTACAACACTGACTTGTTTAAAACAAAAAATATATCCATCTCTTTATTTTAGACCAAAGAAAATTGATTCTCTCGGAGTTTCCAGTAGTGATAAATTTGGATGGAAGACGACTAAAGTAACGAGACCACTTTTAATAGATGAATTAGCTCAAGCTTGTAGAGATGAAGAACTTATTATTCATAGCAAAGAACTTTTAGATGAAATGTCAGTGTTTATATATGATGATAGTGGTAACATGGTTCCACAGCCAGGGTTCCATGATGATTGTATTTTCGCAGCTGGAATAGCTTGGCAAGGTTTTAAATTGATGCCAAAGACAAAATTACGGCAGATTGAATATCAACATCATCTTCCAACTAGTTTCGCTTATTAAATAATTTAAATAAAAAATATGTCTAAAAAAGATTTCTATCTTCCTTCCGATTGGGGAGTCAAAGAAGAAAAAATGATGAAGAAATATGATCTTCAAAAAGAAGATGCGAAAAATTATTTCGTTTCCTGTATAAAACCACGGCTTGATAGGTCTTATAAATTGTATACTTCCTATAATGGTGATAGGGCTAAAGAAATAAAAAAATGGCAGGCGAATATTTTTGTTCCCTATGTTCATGCTGTGGTTGAAACTTTGATGCCTAGAATTTTAGATGCTAGACCAGATTTTACAGTTCAAGGAAGAACGGAGGACGATCAATTGAAATCAGAAAAAATACAAAATGTTGTAGGATATACTTGGGAAATTTCAAAGATGGATACCTCCTCTGAAGATTTAGTGCGTTCTTCGTTAGTTTTCGGGAACGGATTCTTAGAAGTCAGCTGGAAGAAAGATGTCCGAACACATAAATTTTTAAGTACTAAAGATTTAGTTAAAGATAAATATAAATGGGAAGAAAGAGAACAAGTTTTTTATGATGCTCCTTTCGCAACGCCAGTAGATAATTATTGTTTGTGGTATGATTGGCATAATGTAGCACGTGAGACAAAACAATTCTGGTTTAAGAGAAGAGTTATTCCTGCTTCTGTTATAAAAAGAGATTATAAACATATTGATAAAAAAAGATTAGAGTTAGCTCTGGCTAGTAGTAATGGAGACCTAGAGGATTATGCTTCAATAAGAAATGAAATTAAACTTGCGCATGAGAAGATCAATAAAGGATCTGACCATGGTCAAGTTTCCATAGGTCTTACTGAAAATATTTATGAAAATGCAGAAGATCAAGACTTAAGAATGTATGAAGTGTTTGAATGGTGGAGACCGTTTGACGATGCTTATGCCGTGATGGTCAACGATGTTCCTATTCTTAAGGGTGGCTTTATTCCAAATCCATATGATTTTAAAGAGGCTCCTTTTATAAATATACCTTACTTAAAATTACCTAATGAATTTGAAGGAGTGGGTCTTCCTATAATTTTAGAAAATCCTCAGATAATGTTGAACATGATTAAGAACCAAAGAATAGATGCAGCCACGATGAGTATTCATAAAATGTGGATAGTCAATCCTATGGCTAATGTTGATACTAAAGAGTTGGTAGTTAGACCATTCGGTATTGTTTATTCTCCAGATCCAGCTGGGGTAAGAGAAGTACAATTTAGTGATATTAAGGCGAGTGCATATAAAGAAGAAGATTTACTAAAAAGTGATATGAGATATGCGTCTGGAGTTGATGACTTTTCGATGGGGGCTGGTGCAGATGTTGGGAGTGCCACAGCTGTTAGACATTTGAGAGAATCAACATTGGAAAGAGTTAGGTTATTTATAAATCATTTAGGTGAAGGATATTCTGTTTTGATGAGATATTGGATGAGCATGCACAGACAATTCTTTACTAAAAAAATGACAATAAGAATCATTGGAGAAGATGGAAATGAAATGTTCCCTTTGATAGAAAAAGATGACTTAAAAGGAGAGTTCGATTTTATAGCTGCGGTTCTTCCTGCTATAGCTGGTAAAAATGACATTGATAAAAAGCAAGGAATGGATTTATTTCAGTTGCTTATTAACTTGCCATTTGTTGATCCACAAAAGCTTACATCTAAAGTTTTACGTAGTTGGAATTGGAGTTTAGAATCGTTAAAGAAAAAAGAGGAAGAAGGAATGCCAGGAGCTCCAGGGATGCCAGGAGCAGAAGGCATGCCACCAGAAATGGCTGCTATGATGGGACAACAACAAGAAGGTGCTCCGATGATGGAAGAAGGTGCTTCTGGTCCACCAAATATTGGAAGCGGGGATATTCCTCCAAGTGTTATACAACAAGCGTTGGCTATGTTAGGTGAAAGAGGAGGAGAAGAATCACCAGTATTTGGAGAAGCTGGAATGCCTATAAACTTATTGAAGTCTGGGGTTATGCCACCAACGGCTCCTGGGATAGCATCTAATCCTAGAGGACTTAATGCTGGCGGAAAAATAAATACTAATATTCCAGTAAAAGCGGGGAATGGTCCAGAAGCTCAATTATTAAATCAAGCTGCTAATTTACAAAAATAATAAATTAATAAAAAAATATGTCAAAAGAAAAAAATAGTTGGGTAAGAAGGGCTCTTTCGAGGATTAGTAAAAGTCCTATAACAAAATTGGGAGAAAAGCTCGGCGCTCCTGCTAGAAAGCCGATACAAAAACATTTTAAATTGGGGACGGATACTAGAAACATAATGCGGAAGCATGGTTTGTCTGGGAGTATAATGGGAAGAATAAATTATAATAAAGCTTCTAGTACCATCAGGAAATTTTTGAAAGAAAATAATACTGTTGGAGCGACTGATTATGCAAAAAGTCAGGCAACAAAAATACGTAAGCAATAATTAATTTAATAAAAAAGATATGAAGAAAAAAACAATTAAAGCAAAAAAAGAAATTAAAGAAAAAAAGGTGATTACTCATCATGAGGAGATGGGAGAGAAGGAAATGG
The DNA here is from genome assembly GCA_965370885.1 of uncultured bacterium. GTDB lineage: Bacteria > Bacillota_I > Bacilli_A > Izemoplasmatales > Izemoplasmataceae > JAFGXW01. The sequence goes on from CBDUWI010000045.1 coordinate 4,417, forward strand.
ATGGTTTGTTTTTGGAACTTTACCATTCTCCACAATGGCAAGCGATAATGAAGTTCAATAGATTCCATCATATGAATGTGATAACTGTCTTGTCTACAGTAGATCCGTTTAAAGAACCTACTAAGGCTGCTAGAGCTCAAGGAACTGATATTGGATTGTTCACCTTGGAAGCGAAAGTTAATAATCTTGTAGAGCAAACTAAAGAAGTTGCATAATTTTTGGTACTCGTGATATTATTAAAGTAAGATATATGAAATGAAATTTTTTGTAGATTTTTTAAGTTAAAGATATGTATCAATCACCAAGGATGGATCTTGGACAGTATCAAAAACCAGTGCAAACGAGAAGTTCGTGTCCTTCTTGTGGAGCGGCAATAACTCCAGAACAAGATACACAGATTAGAGAACAGGATAGGAGAAAAAACGAAAGTATTGTAGAGAAGCTTAGAGTTGCTGGTTTGTCTCCAGAAGAACAAGCTCAATATCATAGAGATAGGGGTGATATTTCCAAAGGACGTTATCAACCAACTCTACCAGAAGGACAAAAACCATTACCACCTGATGTATTATCCGAAAGAAAACAAGAAGGTTCTGGACAATGGGGAGATAATCCTCCTCCAAATTCTTCGTTGAGATATACTGCTGTTATGCCTCCTGCTGGAATGAGATATGTTTATAATCAACAAACGGGTGAAAGAAGGACTGTACCAATCAGTGGCAGAACTTTAGGACCTAAGGTTGGTCCAGATAAAACGTATAATCCGATTTTTGATAGACCAATTCCAACAGGCGATTTATTTAACAGAAAGCAAAAAGAAGAGACTGGTTTTTATCAAGGACCATCTGTTGCGGAACAAAAAAGAGGAACAACTTGGGGGTCGGTACCAAAGCCATCTCAACAGTCGCAACCTCAATATTCAACAAAACCAGGACCAGATGGAACAACGACATACAAAGGACCAGAAGGACAAACATATTGGGGAGGAATGAAACCACAACCATCTTGGCAAAAAGAGTTATTTAACAGAAAGCAACAAGAGAGTGGACAATTAGGAAGGTATTAAACAATAAATAAATAATTAATTAAGATAAAAATATGAAGATACCAAAAAGTCCAATGCCTCAAAAAGAAAAAATTATGAAAAAGATAAAAAAGACATTGGAAAAACAAGGAGAAACGGAGTCAAAAGTAGACTTAGAAAAATTGGCTACTGAATTGTCAGAAAGGAAAGAAAGATCTCTTCTGGAAGAGGAAGGGGAAAATAAAAAGTAAATTGGTAAATTTAAATAATTAATATGAATAAATTATGAGTGAAGAAAAAAAACCTGAGTCCGTAGAAAATGCGGGTAGCTCAGCAGACGATTTAATCAAAGATCCTATCCAAGAACAACAACTCGATAATAAGGGTGAAGGTAACGGGACAGGGGAATCTAAAGAGGAAGTCGACTTAGAGAAATACGTAGAGAAAGACCAATATGAAGAACTAGAACAGAAACTTGGTACCCAAGGTAAAGAATTGGGGGAGTATAGAAGTTTTATTAAAGACATTACTCCTTTGATGGAAAAACTTGAGGGTAAAGACGAAATTGTACAAGCTATTCTGGATGATAAAATTACTCCAGATTTAGCGAAGGCAGTTTCTGAAGGAAAAGTTTCTATTTCTGATGCAACTGAAGTTGCGGATGCTCACAAAGAAGTTAAAAAAGATTTAGGGAAGAAAGAATACGAAAAGGCTAGTCCTGAAGAAATTGAAAATCTTATCTCCGATAAGGTAGATAAGATAGTTGAAGAAAAGTCCGTTGTTCTTGATAAAAAGATTAGTGATAGTAACGAAATGAGAGATTTTGATGATAACGTTAAAGAATTTGTAAAGAATACTCCCGACTGGGATGAATATTCTGAACAAATTGCTGATTTTTTCAAAGAAAATCCTAAACAACATGATATAAGGATTGCTTATGACGCAGTTAAAGGGAAAGCTCTTTCTGCTAAGAAAGCTGAAGACGATGAAACTATCGCCGCAGAGAAAGCCAAGGAATTGGCTGGTAATGCTGGAGGTGGGACATCTCAAGGTGCTGCTATTATTCAAGAGAAAAGTAAAGTTGATGAATTAATTGCAGATGGTTCAAATCCTAATATTCTATAAACTTTTTTGTTGAGCTATAATTTAAATAGTTTAACAGAAAAAATATGCCTAGTTATCCATATTACGATGAACCTACTCATGTTCGTGGTACAGTCACTGATGACGCCACTAACGCTGCCAGAAGTACTCAAACTTCTGAAGATGAGGGTAGATTGATCGTGGATGCCGTTGATAAGATTTTTCTTTTAGAACCTATGAAACATCCTCTTACATCTTTACTTACTAACGTAGGTAAAACGTTCGATGGTAAAAGTTGGAAAGGTTCTGGAATATTAAAGAAATCGACAGGTAATCCAGAGTTTAAATGGTTTGAAGATTTCTATGGTGGACGTTATGCCAGATGTAGCGGTACTTGTACTGATGCTGCGGCTCAAACTCCAACCGTAGTTGGAGCTGGTTCTAGTTCTGGATACATTTTCACTACAGGAGATGTTATCTTGAATGCAAGAACTGGTGAAAGAATGATTGTAGGAACTGTAGCAGCGAATACAATTGAATTAGCTACCAGATCAGTTGGTGGTACTGTAGCTGCTGCATGGATTGACGGAGATGGTATTTATATAATTGGTAATGTAAGTGAGGAAAATTCTGGAGCCAGAAATGTAAATACTACAAAATCTAGTCCTGAGACTAACAACACTCAGATCTTTAAGACTTCTATCGCAGTTACTGGTACAGAGAAAGAAGCAGATGTTTATGGCCCTAAAGATCTTCCATATCAAAGAGCGAAAAAAGGTACTGTACATGCTTTAGATATTGAAAGAGCCTTTTGGTTTGGTGAAAAGGGTGAAGATACTGGTGGTACACAAGGTCATCCTCGTAGACTCACTGGTGGTATCTTAGAATTTATTGAGGCTGGTAATTCATATGTTCAAAATCAAGGCGGACTTCTTACTGCTCCTGATTTTAACACTTTCTTAAGAGAAGGATTCAACTTTGGAGATTCGACTAAAACTCTTATCTGTGGTGGAATTATATTACAAGCTCTTAGTGAAATCGCTAGAGGTCAAATTCAAATAAAACCATTGGCGCAATCTTATGGGATGAAAATTAATGAGTGGACTACTCCTTTCGGAAAGATTAATATAGTCCATAATCCTTTATTCCAAGAAGATTATGCTGGTTATGGGTTCTTGTTAGATTTGAACTGCTTCAGATATAGATATATGAACAATAGAGACACTAAACTGTTTACTAATGTTCAAGCGAATGATGTTGATGGTGAAGTAGATCAATATGTAACTGAATGTGGTCTTGAAAGAAAACAAGCTCCGCTGTGTGC
>CBDUWI010000046.1:0-7606 GCA_965370885.1 uncultured bacterium
GAATAAGCGATTAATTACAATATAGATAGAAACGTAAATAGCGGGATCTCCTGTAGAGTAATGGTTTATTAAATTGATATTAATAATTGCTAAAAATGCCCATATTGAGTTCCTAACAAAAGTTGGTCCACCAATTGATAAAATGTCTTTTACTGTTTGCAATTGAATATCAAGCCAATTCTTTAAATTAATTTTCAAAACAGAGTTCTTTGATAGTGCTTGCGTAAATATATAAGTAAAAGCAACCGATTGCGAAATAACTGTTGCGATAGCTGCTCCCTTTACTCCTAGTCCTAGACCATGTAGCTGTAATCCAAAAATATTTATATCAGTAAATATAAAGATTGGATCTAACATGATATTTAAACCAGCACCAATCATCATCGATATCATTGCTATTTTTGCTCTTCCTTCTGCTCTTACTAAGTTATTTAAAACCATTGATAAAGATAAAGGAAGAAGACCTAATAAAATAACGCTTAAATAGTCTTTAGCAAAACCAATATTAGATGCAGATGCACCAAAAAATTTTAACATTTCATCTAAAAATATATACCCAAATATCGCAATTAATAAAGCCCCTATAAAATCTACTCTTAAGGCTGTATTAACAACATTGCTCATTGTTTTTTCATCACCGCGTCCATAAGCTCGAGAAAAAATAGATGCAGCTCCAACTCCAATCATCAAAGCAAAAGCAATAATAATCATATGTGCCGGAAAAGCTACTCCCAAAGCACCAATAGCGATTTCTCCAGATTCTAACCCCACAAATAGTGTATCCACTAAATTATAAAGTGCATTTACTAGCATACCCAGTATTGCAGGAACACTTAAGTTAATCAATAATTTCTTAACATTGTAAGTACCTAAATATTCGCTATTCTTAGAATTCATGCTCTCACGCCCATTCCATATAATTATAATCTATGAGTGGGTTTCTAGCAAGAGTTAAAATCAATCATAGGAAGCTTTACTAATTCTATTAACCTCTTTTTGATATTTCTTATAATATTGTGTTGCTTCTTTATATCTTGATGTATTTATACAAATTTCCATAACATAATTAGTATATTTTTCTAACCCGTAAATATCTTCAATCTTAATGGAAAAAGGTATAGCTATATCCCTTAAATATTCTTTTAAGTTTTCATCATTTTCAATTAATAAATAATGATAATATACTTTGTGTTGAAGTTGGAATTTATCAGGTTTATATTTTAAAAGAATCGTCTTAATTTCTTCAAGCATCACGAAATCTTTCTCAATTTTACATATTGAGTATAATAGAATCATTTTACGATAGTAAAATTTAGATTCAGAACCTATCTTACTTAATGTTAATGTGCATTCGTTATATGCTGCAAATTCAAATAAAGCTTGCGCTTTAATAAAGTGATAAAAATCGCGAGAAAAGTCATCCAAAGTTATCTCTTTTATTTTACTGAGAATTTTCATTGCTTTTTCCGGATTTTCTTTTGTTAAGTAATGCGTTTTCCATAATTCTAAATTTACTATCCTCTTTATATTATGATATTTATTATAAATACTTTGAGCTTTATCGTAATCATCAGATGAAGAATTTTTCATTAACAGTCTTTGTTTTACTAAATAAATACATCCTGCAGTTAAAGCAGATAAATAATCATTTGAAATCTTGATCTTATTACATAAAAGCAATACCTCTAATGCTGTTTTGTATTTCTCTTTAGAAATAAAGTAAATTGATGATAAAAATAAATATGTTTTCAAATCTAAATCGGTCATATTTGTCACAAGATTTTCTAACATCATCACATACTGGTCATTATCGTCTTTCTTAAAATAGACATAATAACCTAATTTACAAATGTTAATTACTAAATTATTCTTGATTTCTTTAATTTCCTCAAAAGTGTTATTTACTAATTCATCGTCTAAATAAAAAATTCCTTTGATCATCATATTTAAATATTTTTTATCATCTAGTGTTTTTTGATAATAGGATTCCTTAACATCAAGTTTTCCCATAATCTCTTTGACATAATATTCGTTTGGAACTATTTGATTATTCTCTATTTTTGACAAATAGCTAACACTGCAAATTCCATTAGATATAATATCCTGAGTAACATTTAGTTCTTTCCTCTTCTTTTTTATAAAACTCCCAACTTCTTGAAAATCTGTTTTAAAATCTACTAATTTAAGCCTTTTGTTAATTCTGTTCTTTAAACTTGTAATACTCATTTTGATTCACCATCCTTATAATTAATATTCTAAACGATAAATTTCATTATGGATATTACATTTTATTGATAAATAATAATTTGTTTCAAACTTTGAGTTTAAAAGCACAATAGTTTTAATAATGTGCTTTTAACGATACTTTTACGACAGATATGACACAATCATATTTCCACTTTAGGACAAATGTGTCTAAAATGGTCAAACCAAATAAAAAAGGCTATTAGCCTCTAAATATTTGGATATCGACACAATTCTTTTAATTTGCATTTTTCACAATTTGGATTTCTAGAAGTACAATGATACCTACCAAAAAATATCATTTTATGGTGAGTACTACTCCATTTGTCTTTAGGAATTTTCTTTTCTAGCTTTTCTTCAACTTTAGTTATTGAATCATTGCTATAAGCTAATTTTAATCTTTTTGCTACTCTAAATACATGTGTATCAACGGCAATTCGTGGAACATTGAACCAAACGCTTAAAACTATATTAGCAGTTTTTCTTCCAACACCTGGAAGGGACTCTAATTCTGCTTGACTACTTGGAACTTTTCCATTAAATTTTTCTATTAATAAAGTGCATATTTTTTGAACATTTTTTGCTTTTGTTTTAAAAAGACCAATTTTTCTTAAGTCATTTTCTAGTTCTTCTAATTCAACATTCAAATAATCACTTGGTATTTTATATTTATTAAATAGTGTATCTGTTAAAATATTTACTGATTTATCAGTTGTTTGTGCACTGAGCATTACTGCGAGTAATAACTCAAAGCTATTAGTGTGATTTAATTCACATTCGGCGTTAGGATACATTTCTTCAAATACATCTAATATGCGACTTACTCTTCCCATATCTTCTTAAGATCGCTTATTGTCGATAATTTTTTATATTTTTTGCGATCAACTTTCTCGTCTTTTTTAAGAAGAATACCATCTACATATTTTAAAGTCTTCTTTCTCACTCGCACCGCTTCAAATAAAGCATCGTTAATATCTTCAAAAGTGTATTTACTTTCATTTAACCATTTTGTAATAATTTGAATATCTAAAACACTTAGCGGTTTCTTGAACTCTTCTTCAAATAATTTTACTAATTTTGCTTCTTGTGATTTATTACTTTTTTTCTTTAATCCATTTGTTTCTTCAAAATTATTTTTAATTATCTTTTCTATTAAAAAATCAAGATTAAAACTCTCTGTTTGTTTTCCATTTGATTTTTTGATAAGTTCCATCTGAATAAAGCCCTTTTCTATTAAAGAGTTTAGTCTTTTTGAAGTGGTTTGTGCAGAAATGGAAAGCATCCCCGCTAAATTTTTTGGTGATATAAATGTAATATTGTTTTTAAGGAGATATTGCAGTTTAATAATTATAATTGCATCTGTTTCATCTATCCCAAATTTATAGTAACTTTTTAGGATTAACTCCGTAAAATCTATTACATCAGTTTTGATTAATTCTTTGATGTCTAAGATATCCATTTCTTCACCTCGCTAGAAATTTATTATACCATAATTAAGTAGAAAAAAAGATTATTATTTCAATAATCTTTTATATTTTTATTGACCTGATTGCTAATTTCTTCAATGCCATTTCGGCTGCATTTTGTTCAGTCTCTTTTTTACTTTTACCTCGACCTTCTCCCATTAGTATATCATCCATGTATACTCTTGCAACAAAGACTTTATCGTGGGGTGGCCCTGATTCCGAAACTATTCTATATTCAAGTGTTCTTTTATCTGATTGTACTAACTCTTGTAAATGAGATTTATAATCAACAAAATCATCTTTGTGTTCTTCTAACATTATAGGTAAGACAATTTTATTGAAAATTTTATATGTTTCATCTAATCCTTTATCAATATATACTGCACCAATTAATGCTTCAAAAGCATCGGCTTGTAAAGATACTTTACTTCTTCCCTGGCTCATTTCTTCACCCTTACTTAGTAAGAGGTACTTACTTAAATTACAAGCTTTGGCATACTTGGATAATGCACTTTCACAAACATGTTTAGCGCGTTTTTTTGATAAATCGCCTTCGGTGAAATCTTTATGTTTCTTATATAAATGCTCACTCATTAAAACATCTAAAACTGCATCACCAATAAATTCTAATCTTTCGTTACTTTCACAACTATGTTCATTAGCGTATGATGAATGCGTAAGTGCAGTTTTAAGTAAATTTTTATCTTTGAAATTAAGATTGAAAAATTTTTGAAGTTCTTCCATTATTACACATCGCTTTCAAGAACTTTTTGGACTTTTTGTAATACTTTGTTTTTAACAATTAATCTTGCTTGTTTTATCGCGTTATAAAACCCGACACTTTTTGAAGAACCTTGAGCTTTAATAACAACTCCCTTTAACCCATATATCATTGCACCACCAATATCTTCAGCAGCTAAACGATGTTTAAAGTTTGAAAGATTTTTTGCTGATAATAACAATCCTAATTTACCTAAAAATCCTCTTTTAAGTTCTTGTTTTAATATTTTACCCATTCCTTTAGCAGTTCCTTCAATTGTTTTCATCGCTATATTCATCGTGAAACCATCACTTAAAAGGATATCACAAGGAGGATCTAAGATTTCTTTTGGTTCAACATTTCCAACGAAATCAATATATTTATTTTTAGTTAAGAGTATACCTACTTCTCGTTCTAAATTTCGACCTTTTCCTGGCTCAGAACCAATGTTTAATAATCCAATTTTAGGTTTTTTTATCTTCAATACTTCTTGGGCATATACTTTTGCAAAATGTGCTTGTTGAACCATAAATTCAGGTTTAATATCAATATTAGCTCCCGAATCTAAAATTATTGTGTTTGTTCCTTTTACATTAGGAATTAAAGGGGCAATTGCAGTTCTTTTCATCGATTTCATTCGACCTATTAAAATATGAGATCCAGCTATTAAAGCTTGTGTTGCACCGCTACTAACAATTGCTTCGTTATCACCACTTCGAACCGATGATAGAGCTAAAGCCATTGAACTTTTTCTATTGTTTCTTATTGCTCTTATTGGATCTTTTTCTCCCATATCAATAACACCATCGCTTTGGATGAGTGTAATTCTTTCTTCATTTGTTAGATGTTTTCTAATTTCAGGGATGTCTCCATACAAAGTAAGTTCGATGTCTGACAACAATTTAATGGCTATCATTGCACCTTCTACTTGTTCTTTAGGAGCGTAATCTCCTCCCATTGTATCTATTGCTATTTTAATCATAAAACCACCTCTTTATTATTTAATATTATACCATATTTAATCAAATTCAGCTCTTTTTAAAACACTTTTTAAGTAATTAAAGATTAAATAATAATCTCTATTACGGTATGAATCTTTATTTGTTAAAATTTCTAAGGCATCCTCACGAGCAATTTCGAGTATTTTAGCATCTTTAACTATTGATGCTTTAGTAAATTTTAAATCACCACTTTGGCGATAACCAAAGAAATCACCAGGACCTCTTAATCTCAAGTCTTCTTCACTAAGTAAAAATCCATCATCTGTTCTTTCTAATATTTCTAAGCGTTCTTTAGTATTTTCTGTTTTGTTATAAATTAATAAACAATAACTTTTCAATGAAGATCTTCCGATTCTACCACGTAGTTGATGTAGTTGTGATAATCCAAATCTTTCACTATCAAGAACAATCATTAATGTAGCGTTTGGCACATCAACACCAACTTCAATAACTGTTGTTGATACTAATAAATTAATTTTATTTTCTTCAAATGCAAGCATTATTTGATCTTTATCTTCTGTTTTGATTTTCGAATGGATTATTCCTATATTAAAGTTTTCAAATCGTTTTTTTAATAATGAGTAAACCTTTTGAGCGTTGGACAAATCTAGTGTTTCACTTTCTAATATTAATGGTGTAACTACATAAACTTGATGATTATTTTTTAATTCTTCTTCAATTAATAAATAAACTAAATCTATTTCTTTAGAAGTAAATAATTTTGTGTCTACTTTTGTGCGGTTTTTCGGTTTTTCTTTTATCGTACTTATATCCATATCACCAAATAAACTAATGGCTAAAGTTCTCGGTATTGGGGTAGCGCTCATATATAAAACATCAGGATTAAACCCTTTTTCTCTTAATTTCTTTCTTTGGTTTACACCAAAGCGATGTTGTTCATCGGTAATAACATAACCAAGATTGTTATAAATAACGTCATCACTAAATAAAGCATGTGTTCCGATAATTAGTACTTTGTTAGAATTCTTTATTATTTCTAATTTTTCTTTTCTTTCCATGACAGACAATTTTCCCGAAAGATATACTAATTGATAAATAGTATTAGAAAAGAATTTTGAAAAAGTTTTAAAGTGTTGTTTTGCGAGTATTTCAGTTGGTGCCATCAAAGCTACTTGAAATCCACTAGATAAAACACTTATAGCTGTTATAGCAGCTACAACAGTTTTACCACTACCCGTATCACCTTGTAATAATCTATTCATTATAAATGGTGATTTGATATCCTTAATAATTTCATTACTAACTTTTTTTTGATCATCAGTTAGCTCATAAGGTAATTCCTTAATAAAATCTTTTATTTCATTGATATCGTACTTTTTAACTACACTCTTTTTTGTTTTATTTTTTAATTTCATGTATTGCATTTTAAATTGGAACTTAAAAAGTTCTTCATATTTTATTCGACGATCAATTTTAGGTAAATCTTTTAAAGTATTAGGATTATGAACAATCTTTAAGAGATTTTGATAAGTAATTAATTTATATTTTTTAATTAAAGCAATAGGCAATTCATCCTTTAGTAGATAACCATATTCTTTTATTGCTTCATTAACAAATTTATTAAATTGATTATCGCTTATTTTATCAACATTATAAATTGCTTCTATATCATTTTTATAATTCTTTTTTAATTTTAATGTTGTCACAGTAAAATCATTTTTAATTCTATCCATTGAACCAGTTAAGACAATATCTACTCCAACATCAAGCATATTCTTTAAGTAATCACGATTGAAAATAGCGACTTTAAAAACTCTATTTTCTATCGTGATATTAAATGATAATCTATTAAAGTTTTTTCTTATATAACTAACTACCGGCATTGATGTCACTTTACCTTCAATAGTAATTCTTTGATGATCGATAACATCCTTTAATTCTATTAACTGGAATACTTCATATCTTGAAGGTAAATATTTAATGATATCAAAACAATCGTAAATGCCATTACGAATAAGTTTTTCTTTCATTTTTGGCCCAATGCCTTTTAAGTTTTCGAGTGCGCTCATATTCCACCTCACAACTAATTATATAAAAAAAAAGGGTATAAATCTATACCCTTTATCAATAATGTTTAAGAAAACTCCCTCTTCAAACGAGTTAAGTGGGGGATG
>CBDUWI010000047.1:0-7589 GCA_965370885.1 uncultured bacterium
TAGAAGAATATAAGGCTGAAATGTTTATTATCGCCGGAGGAGTAGCTGCAAATAAAGGATTAAGAAAAAAGATTAAAGAAAGGATTACGAATGTTAAAGTAGTAGTTCCTGAATTTAAGTATTGTACTGACAATGCTGCAATGATTGGTATTGCTGGGTATCACCAATATCTAAGAAGTAAGAAAACTGACGACATGAGCTTAAATGCATTTTCAAGAATTAACTTAGAATGATTACATTTATACAGGTAACAACACCTAAGGGTTTATGAAGGGTAAATTTCATAGGTTATAAATATCATATTCATAAAATATTCACAATTTTTCTATATACTAGGGTTGTATAAGAAAGAATTTAATGGAGGAGATTTATATGAGAAAACTATTTTTAATTATTTTTATTCCCGTATTATTTACTTTAGGGACACCAGCATTAATAGCGACTATTATGTATGATGGTAGTGGTGATGCACATATGCCAGTTCATCTATATACAGAAGATGCTGATGCTGAAGCAATGTTATATGCAGAAATAAAAGCTGCGTTTGACAATGTTCAAGATGGTACTACAAATGATGCAGTGCTTGAACTACACCAAGATATTGTCAATACAGCAATCTTTGAAGCTATAAGAAAAGGGAATCCAGATTACATGCCGACAGATGACTGTAATGATTCAGCTTGTCAATACATAGTTGATAAAGAGGCAGATCTTGATGGATTTATGATTAGCTTAAGAGTAGTGGGAATTTGGGTGGACTTCGGTCCTGACAAATTAGTTACTAACGTATTTGTAGAAGTTAATTTAGATAGTGGATTTACTTATAAAACGATTATTGAAACTCATTTTATTTTAAAAGATGAGCCAGATAGATATTATTTAGAGTTTGATAAAATCCAATTAGGTAATTTACCAATTCCTAAATCACTTATTTCATCAGTCATGGGATTAATCGATGATCAAATAGATCAATTTGATTTAGAAGAAGAAGTAGGAGGATTACCACTTGGAACTATTAATTTAGATGATATATCTTACACAGTATTAAAATCAGATATCATTCTCTTTCTAGAAGAAAAATTAGAGAAAGATCAATCCGAAGAAGAAGATGATGCTGGAGCAGCATTAGCGTCATTGGCTTTAGGTTTTGTCTTTGATGAAAATGAAGGGCTTCTAGGATTTGAATTTGTTGAAGATGAATTATTATTAACAGTAAAAGTTTCTAAGATTAGAAGCGACGAAGATATTGATATTCCTGATTATCTATATGATTTACACTTTAAAACTGAAGTGGAAGGTGTAGAAGTAATTGGAGAATTCAATCCTGATTCATTTGATCCTGAAAGCTATCTAGTTGATAAATTTACTGAGTTTGTGTTTAATTATGCATTAGCTGGTGGTGGATTTAGTATTGATGAAAGATTCTTTAATAAATTGATTTATCATAGTGCAGGTGGATTTGCTGATACTAGAGAAACTTATTCTTTACCTTTGGGAGAAGGAGAATTTGAAGATGTAAGTATTGGTTTAAGAGCAATTTGGTTTGAATTTACACCAGAAGATATTTTTGTTAATGCTTTATTTGAAATTGCTGGAATTCAATCATTGATTCAAATTAGAGTTGAAAATGTTTCTGATATAAATAATACATCAGAATTAGTATTTGAACTTGCAGAAATTACAATTGGGTTTGATGATGGTGAAGCTGACGGGCAATATATTCTAATTGATGAACTTGACGCTTTTAAAGAATTGTTCGGAAAACTTGGAGATGTTGAATTTGGTGTATTTGATGAATTCGGTGTATTAACAATAAGCGTTGATAAATTACAAACTATAATGCAAGATGGATCTCAAGAAGGCGCAGTAACAGTTGAAGGTATTGAAATGGTTTATGGCGCAATAGTACTTGATGTCGTTCCATCTGATGTTGATCCTCAATTATTAATTGTATTGGATGCATTTAGTGATGAAATTTTAAGTATTATTGAAGGCGAAGATTTATTAACTGATTTAGCTACTATTCTTGATACTGAAGAAGGACAAGATGTTATTGATAGCTTAGAAGAAATGCAAGATCTTCTAACAGATGGTGATGATGAAACTAATATCGATGCTGAATTAGTAACAGATTTATTTGAAAATTTTGAATTGTTAGATGAAGAAGATCAAGATGCATTCATGGACACACTTGAAAATTTAATTGATCAAGATGTACTTGACTTATTCAATGATTATTTCAGTAACGAAGATATACCAACTCCATAAATTTTAAATAGAATAATATATAACCCACATATAGAAAAACCCTTCATAAACAAAAGGGTTTTTCTTGAAAGTTATTATGTGAGGAGGATTCGATGATTCCTAACATTGCATTTGATTTTAACTTTGATTATGTAATAATTCTTTTATTCGCTTCATATATTGTTTATGGGTACTTTTCTGGTGGGCATAAACAAATTAGATTTTCAATTACTTTAATATTACCTTTCATAATAATTTATTATTTAGGAAAACATATAACAAACTTTATGTACGTTCCCCTATCAAAAACATTTATATTTGATTTACTAGATATCGGAATATTTGATGGGTTAAAAAATACTTTAGGAATGATTATTGCTTACTTTGTAACTTATATTTTACTATTTATATCGATATTTATATTTTCTATTTATGCGAGAAGATATATCTTAAATGAAAACATGAGAGCTAAATTAGGTAAGAAAAATAATTATTTAGGAGCAGCATTTGCATTGTTAAACGGCTATGTATTAATATATTTTATTCTTCTACCAGTTTTCTCGCTAAATATTATTGATTCTAAAGCAGCTGTAACTAATTTTGTGCTAGATAATCCACCGCCATTCTCAAGAATCGCTAGAACGGCTGAAAAAGCTGTTCCTATAAAGGATTTAGCAGATAAAGCAGCTGAGTTTCAACAACTAATAAGTGTTGAAGGTATCGAGGGATATTATAATGATGCAATATATGAATACCAACAATCCTATATTGGCGATGAATCATTTGAAAGAGAGTTTATGGTTGAAGTTTATAGTGAACTTAGTGATGTAGCGAAGATTTTAATTGATGATGAATACTTTGATTATTTTGGTGAAGTATTAAGTATTTCAAGTTTTCAAGGGGTTTCAAGAGTATTATTACTAGAAACTGAAACAAGTAATTATCTTTATGAAGACTTGCTTGATATTGAAGAAAATTTCGAGGCTCTTGTAAGAGAGATGGCAAGTGTAGTAGATGACTACGAAGATGAAGTAATTCAATATGACGAAGAATATGAAAATTATTTATATGGGTTAGAATATGAAAATTATTTAACTCTATTAGAAACATATGAAGCAAACGCACTAGCATTTACAATTAATAAAATTGAAACAATTTTAGCTGGTGATCCTTTTGATTTAGAATTTACCGAAGTTAGACCAACGATGAATTTAAGTGAACCAGGTAATTATATTCACCCCGATAATATTGTTGAACCTACTGAACCTATTCTTACATCGGAGATAACTGCAGCATATGATTTTGCTGATAACTTAGGGCCAAGAAAAAAAATAACATCTGAGCTTAGAGTGCTTGGGAATAATTTTAAAGACCATGAAGGTCTTATAATTTGGTATGTAGATGACCTAGATAGAAATATGACTTCTACTGCTAACGGTGGAAATATATCAGAAACAATTGTAAGTTTTAAAAGCAACTATGAAAGTATTATGGATAATATAGATGACGAAGAATTAGAAAATAAATTATATTTAGCTAACATGAGTATAATTACTTATGATGTATTTTCTACATGGTTAGAATGCACATTAACAAACATGGAAAATATTACTTTGGATGAACTTCCACAAGAGGCTTATAGATGTAATAATATTGATACTAGTTTAATTACAGAATATGATTTTACTAATGATGTGATGGATTTAATCGCAACACTTTTTGCTGGTGACAGTGTTACTTGGATCATACTTCAATATAAATATGATTACGAAGCAGGAGCTTTTAACGACGAGTTAGCTAAATACCCAGAAATTATTTCTGTACTAGCAAGTACTAAAGAGTTAGTTGATGATTATGATGCCTATTATAAAGACATTGCTACTAGTTTAGAAGGCAATATATCGATGGTATTTAAAATTGGTATTAGTGTTATGAAATACAATATTGATATTTATGATACACTTGATAACACTCCTATTCTATCTGCAATGGTTAACGATGTAGCAAGAATGTGTTCTGATTCAAATAAACTCGCAAGTCCGATAAATAGAGAAGTTTTCGTCTGTAGTCAAACTGCAGGGGACTCAGGATTTATTGGCGAATTCTTTAATGCCCAATTCATGATTAGCGAAATTATCTTTAAAGCATATATAATGGTTGATGATAATAATGAGTTAATTACATATGACACAATTAAAATGAATGAGTTTTTAGCTGATTTGAATGATTCTGTTGAGAATAATGTTTTTACAAAAGAAGTTATTACTTTGATAGCTAATCAATTTGCTTTTAATGTAATTGATCAAACAAATAACTATACGCTTCTTGAACAAATGTATGATGATGGCCAAATAACGATTGAAGCAATGCGTATTCTAGCAAATAACGAATACGATTTATTTAGTATTGAATTTATAAGTAGAGTAAGAAGTTTAATTAGATAGACGGGAGGGATTGAATGAAATCTAGCGAAGAATTAATGCTTTTACTAGAATTGAATAACTTTGATATTACTAAATTTAAATTAAAGAAACAACTCGAATATGAAGATTCGAGTAATTTAGATTTATATAAATATAAAAAGTATTCTGATTTAATTATTAGTCATTATACATTCGATAAAGAACATGATTACCTACATCGCAATCCCTTAACTTATCAAGCTGATTGGGGAGAGGATGTTAAAAGTTTAGATCAATTTTATTTTACTCATCCCGATTTAGATGGAAGCTTTACTTTGAAAGAATTTTTAGAATTAAAAGAATTTAACGAAGTTAGTAAAGAGAGTATTTTATACGACATTTTAGATACATGGGTAGAGGAGTACAGAGAAGCTAGTATTACTAAGATGATAAACTTACGAGAAATGATCAATTTGCTCCCGAAAAAAAATAGAAAATATCGAAAACCGAGTAAAGGAGTTCTATTACTATCTATATTAATGGCATCTATCGGAATTTTACTATATAAGAATCCCGCTGTTATTCAACCAAAAATGTTTAGCTTTATCGGAAAGTTTGTTGAACAATTAAATCAACATTTATATGATGTTCCTTGGTATTCATTTTTAGGGGTAATAGCAATTTTATCGATAGCTACTTATGCAATATTAAATAGAGCATTCTCCCGTTTTATTAAAGACGTAAAAGGCGAAAAAAGCAAACATGCACAAAGAACTTTTACTAAATGGGACAATGATATGAAGAAAGCAAGACTTAAACAAGCTGGGTTACTTGAAGACTATGTTGATTTAGTGATAAAACCGGCCTCTAAGACTTTTTTAGACATAACATCACTAATTGGACCCGAAACACTAATGGACAAGTTTAAGGCTTATGTAGCTATGATAGAGAGAAAGTATGATTGGATGAGAAAACACTATTCTAGTTTTATGTTTTATTTAAGATTATTATTCTTATTTAGTTTTATCTTAAACATATTATTTATCGGAGTAGGATATGCTTTGAATGTGGGGTGGCTCAATGTTTAAAAAGATAAAGAGGAAAAAACTAGATAACTTCGAAAACGAAGTAGTTATTAGCACTGGTAAGAAAGAAGTAATAATTGAAGATGAGGTTGTTATTGATAGAAGTTCTATATTAAGTAAAAGTGAAAGTGAAATTGAAGATGAGGTTGTAATTAAATTAACTCCTAAGCAAATTAAAAAAGCTAAAAAAGCTAAAGAAGCTAAAGAAAATAAAATTGATATTTTACTTGAAGAAACAAAAACTGAGGATACGCTAGAAAAAATTGAAGAAGTAGATCCTGAAAAAAGAGAGGCTGATCTGGAAACTGAATTTTTTACTAGACTAATTAAAGATGATGAAGAAACAATAGATGAAGAAGAATTTCCTGAAGAGTATAAAGATTTTAGAAAAGGGATTTATGATGACCTTCTTGATGAAGAAGAAGTTATCGAACAAGCTAATACAGAACCCTTTAGTGAGGAAACTAGTACTGAAGAGACAACCATCGAAGAAAAAGATTTGGGATTAGAAGACAAAAACAAAAAAGACCTTAGCGAATATTTTGAAGATACACATAAAAAGAAAAAGTATTTAAAAGATAAAGTTGCTAAGGAAAAGAAGACATCAAAAAGACAACTTAGAAAAGAGCTGGAGATAGAGGATTATCAAGCTCAAAAAGTATATAGATATAAAAATAAGAAATATACTAAAGTTGAAGATTTCATTATATATTTGAATGATCATTATCTAGATATCGATGAAATAGCTCAAGAAGTCTTAAATGATGAAAAATTTTACGGCTGGATTAGTAAAAGAAGTGGTGTTTTTGATGAAAGTCTCAAAAAATTTAAAGAAATTAAGGAAAAAATCGAGAAATAACCATTTTCTCGATTTTATATTGTATAATTAAGTGATATCATATAGAATATCACATATATAAGAGGTGATTTTATGAAAGTCCAACAGTGCACCCTATTTAAAGGTTTTAAAAAGTGAAATAATATTAGAAAGGGTGAAAATATGGAAGTAAATCATTTTATTAATACTATTATTGAAGAAGATATTAAAACAGGGAAACATAAAAGAGCAATCACGAGATTTCCGCCTGAACCTAATGGTTTTTTACATCTAGGTCACGCTAGAGCTATTATTACAAATTACTTAATGGCGAAAAATCATGGGGGTTATTTTAACTTGCGATTTGATGATACTAATCCGATAAAAGAAGATATTATATTTGTAGAATCTATTAAAGAAGACATTGCTTGGTTAGGTTGTCATTGGGAAAACCTTTATTTTGCAAGTGACTATTTTACTAAAATGTATGAAAGAGCGATGATTCTAATTAATAATGGTAAAGCTTTTGTTGATGATTTAACAGCTGATGAAATTAAGGAATATAGAGGAGATTTAACTACTCCTGGAAAAGATAGCCCATTTCGCAATAGAAGCATTGAAGAGAATTTAGAGTTATTTGCGAACATGAAAAATGGTGTTTATCCTGATGGAGCGAAAGTCTTAAGAGCTAAAATTGATATGACAAGTCCAAATATGAATATGAGAGATCCAATCATCTATAGAATCCAAAGAGCTTACCACCACAACACAAAAGACGAATGGTGTATTTATCCAATGTATGACTATGCTCATCCACTTGAAGATGCTATTGAAGGAATC
This sequence comes from uncultured bacterium, assembly GCA_965370885.1. Taxonomy (GTDB): domain Bacteria; phylum Bacillota_I; class Bacilli_A; order Izemoplasmatales; family Izemoplasmataceae; genus JAFGXW01. The sequence goes on from CBDUWI010000047.1 coordinate 7,392, forward strand.
ACACATAGTCTATGTAGTTTAGAATTTGAGGACCACCGCCCATTATATGATTGGGTTGTAGAAAACTGTAAAATGGAAAATGTACCAAGACAAATAGAGTTTGGTAAATTAAAAATTGCTGGAGCAGTTATTGGGAAAAGATATATTAAGCACCTATTAGAAAATAAAAAAGTTATGGGATGGAACGATCCAAGACTT
>CBDUWI010000048.1:0-7546 GCA_965370885.1 uncultured bacterium
TATATTTATCACGAAGAATATCTAGTAATCTTGCGGTTGGATTTTCATCTAATTCAACTTCTTTATTGTTTAAATTAAATTTAATTTTTGCCATGATTTATCAACTCCATTATATATTCTGGAGTTACAGGTATTTTTGTAACTCTTAGTTTAATTGCATTTTCAATTGCAAGGGCAACAGCAGGTGCTCCACCAACTAACGATAACTCGCCAGCTCCTTTTGCTCCATATGGACCAAGTGGATAAGGATTATCCATCAAGAATGTTTCCATTGGTGGTGTATCAGAAGCTGTTGGGATAATATAATCAGTTACATTTTTATGTCTAATTTTCCCATCTTTACTTTCCATAACTTCTAGATATCCGTACGCAACACCTTGTAAAACTCCACCATCAGCTTGTCCCATAACGATTCTCTCATCTATGGCTTTACCGACATCGTATACGCTCCAAATATGTTTTAAAGTTACTTGATAAGTTACTTTACAAACCTCAACTTCAACAATGTTTACTCCCCATGAATATGCAGGATAAGCATCGCCGATAAAATTATCTTCATCCCATTTGATATACTCAGGTTGTTGATAGTTTTCCGTAACAGTAATTTCTTTACCTTCAACCCATTTTTCTTTTAACTGTTTAGCAGCTCTAGCAACTAATCCACCAACAATCATAATAGTTCTCGAAGCAACTGTTGGACCAGAATCGGGTACTAAATCAGTATCTGGTTTATTATAGATAACATCATCAAAAGGAATTTCAAGAACTTGGGCAACAATTTTCTTCATCGTTGTTTGAATTCCTTGTCCCATATCAACAGCAGCTATTAAAACAAAAACTTTTCCGTCAACTTCTTTTCTTAGTTTTACAACTGCGTGAATATGTTCCGCTTCTCCACTTCCAGTAAACCCACAACCATGTAAAAACCAACTCATTCCGATCCCTTTAAAGGAATCTTCTTTGTTGTATTTTTCTACTTTATTTTTATAATCTGAAATTTCCAATGCTTTCGCAATCATTTTATCCATAATAATTGGATCCCTAAACAATCCTTGTGTTGAAGTATTATCACCTTGTTTAGCTAAATACTTTAATCTTAATTCTAAAGGATCTAAATTAAGTTCTTTGGCAACGTGATGAATAAACATCTCAACAGCAAACAGCATTTGTGGGGCACCAAAGCCACGAAAAGCACCATTAGGAACAGTATTAGTTAAAAATACATCACCATCAACTTTTAGATTATCAATAGTGTAAACACCAGTTGAAGCAATCAAAGCTCTTGATAATACTACACCACTAAGTCCAATGTATGCACCACCATCTAAAGCAACTTTTGCTCTTAAACCAGAAATTTCATTTCCATTATTAATTGCCGCTTCAATTTCGATAGAAGATGGATGTCTTTTTGTCGTAACTTCCATGTCTTCTTCTCTTTCATAAATCAACTTAATTGGTTTATTTATTTTTTTAACAGCTACAGCTAATTGACACGCTGTTAAAGATGGAAATTCTTCTTTTCCCCCAAATGCTCCACCAACAACAGCTTGTTTTACTCTAACTTCATCATCTTTAGCTTCTAATACAGACAACACAGCATTTTTCACATAATAAGGACATTGAATTGATCCAATAAAGGTTAACTTTTTCCCCTCAGGATAACAAATCATACCTTGTGGTTCAATATATAATTGTTCTTGATATCCAGTATCATAATGCTCTGAAATTATCAATTTAGCATTAGCAAAAGCATCTTTTGGATTACCCTTTTCAAAATGGTAATCAATTGCGCTATCTGAATAATTATAAAGAGGTTTTTCTTCTTTATACTCAATTTTAATTTGTTTGATTATATCGTTAATAACATCTTTATTTTCACCAGCAACCAGCATTATTGGTTCGCCATAATACTTAACTTCTTTTTCAGCAAACACTGGCATATCCTCAAATATTATTTGAACGAAATTTCTTCCAGGAATATCTTTATAATCTACTGTATAATACCCTTTTGGAATCTTTGGTAAAGTTATCTTCTTGATGATAGCTTTTGATTTATGAGATCTTACTGTTTTAGCATAAAGCATTCCATCAATCTTGATATCATCAACATATTTTGCTTTCCCTGACATCTTGATTAAACTATCTACTTTTCTAACAGATTTACTAATATCTTTCATAAATTCTACCTCCTTATAAATTATAATACTAACCGCTTCAGTGAAATTCCTATTTAAATTGCTTTATAGACCCCTACATCATCAAATATGAATATTCATTGATGACTGCATCAATAATTGTTGCAACTTCTTTCGAGACTGTCTTGTCCCCAATTGTATAATTAAATACATTCCCTTTTTCATCGCGAACCTTAAATTGATTTTCACTTAAGGGAAGGAATCCAATGTTAGTTGAATCAACAAAATCATGTTCAGTCCAGAATAATGTGATTTTATCCTTATAAGGACGACCATTATGTGGACAGAAAGTACCACAGTTACCACATTCATTACACATACCATCAACATGAATAATTTGTTGTTTTTGGCCGAATAATTCAGACGCAATATTAATGCTTATATTAGCTCTATTCGGACAGACATCTGCACATATATCACAAACTTGATCACATGTTAAGCAACGTAATCCGTCAAGTTTTGCTTCCAATCTTTCTTCCAAAGTACCTTTTTTATCATATAATGTAGCCTGATTTTCAAGGACAATTGCTTTAACAAAATCATTACTTAGTCCCAATTTATCCAAGACATCAATTGCAACCAGTTTAGCATCTGCAACAGCTTTAACAATTGTTTTGGCTCCTGCCTTACCATCACCAGCGACATATACATTTTCTACTGAAGTTTCATTTTTATTATTGATTTTTGGATAACCCCACTCATTTAGTACGATATTATTTCTTTCATAAGCAGTTTTATCTACTTTGGTTCCAATAGCGTTAATAATGGAATCACATTCCATTTTAAATGTTTCTCCTGTTGATTTCGCTTTATTATCAACTAATTCGTTTTTTACACAAGTCAAAATTTTTCCATCAAATTCAATCGGTGATGTTAAGAACTTAATAACTACACCATCTTCGATAGTTTCATTGAATTCTTCAGTAGTAGCTGGCATAACTTTTCTAATTCGACGATAAATCAATGTTACATGTTCAACACCAGCCGTACGTATCGCACTTCTAGCACAGTCCATTGATACATCGCCACCACCAACTACTACAACATGCTTCCCAAGATTCAATGATAAATTGCTTGCTTTAGATTTTTCTAAAAAGTCTAAAGCCTCATGAACTAGCTCTCTACCAGTTGTTAATGGGTTAAATCCTTTTAACCAAGATCCAATCGCAATTATAACATAATCATAATCTTTTTTTAGCTCATTGACATTAAAGTCGGCAGCTACGCCAAAATGGAAATTAACACCGGCAGCTACGGCCAAATTGTAATCTCTTTCAATCATTTCCGTAGAAATCCGGAATTCAGGAATTATATAAGTCACTACACCCATCGGCTTATCACGTTTTTCAAAAACATCAACGTGTACGCCATTACGTCGCAAGAATAAGGCGGTTGCAGTTCCCCCAACACCGGCCCCGATAACTGCTACTTTTTTTGCAGTTCTAAGGTCCTTGATTTCTGTTTCTTCGATAAAATTATCTTGAGCAGCCAAGACTGCTACTTTCTTGATATCTCGGATAGATAGACTTTCATCATAATCTACTCTTGTACACACACTTTGACACTGATGATCACAAATAGTACCGGTAATTGCCGGCGCTGCATTATCAATCGAAATCACAGCAAATGCTTCTTTATATTTTCCTTCGGAAACCAGTTTTAAATATTCCGGAATCTGTTGTTCTATCGGACACCCAACATCACTTGCATTACATGGTGATTTAAAACAATCAAATAAAGGTAACTCAGAACCAGATTTTCTTGATCCGATTTCGCGAATATCCTTTTGATTATATTTATAACTCGGTAGACCTTCAACAATTGTCGTAAGTTTATCAATACTTAACTTCTTGAATTCACCATTTAATAGCGGTTCACAGATTTCAGCCATTTGTTTGATTCTTTCATATCCACCCGGCTTAAGGATTGTAGTACATACTGTAACTGGACGAATCCCTGTTTCAAAAATAGTTTCGATGTTTAGAGCATCAGCACCACCAGAATAAGATAATGGCATCTCACCTGCAAAAGCTTCTGTCAGTTTTTGCGCTAAACTAATACTCAATGGGAACAAAGCCCGTCCGGACATATACATTTCCTCACCAGGAAGTTCTGAATTTTTGATTTGCACAGGAAAAGTATTTGTTAATTTCAATCCAAAAACCAATTCTTTTTCTTTTGCTAATTTCTGTAAATGTTTAAACATTGGGATGGCGTCTTGCCATTGTAGATCATCGTTGAAATGATGATCATCAAATGACAAATAGTCATACCCCAATTGATCCAGGATATTTCGAACATAATCATAACCTAATAACGTAGGATTACACTTCACATAAGTATGCATCCCTTTTACAGTAATTAGATATTCAACAATTGAATTAATTTCCTCAGGAGGGCATCCATGCATAGTTGATATTGTAATACTTGGTGAAATAGTTCCCTCAATATTTTCAATATCTTTGACAGTAACATTGTCAAAAATATCAATATTTTCTAATAAGTATTGTTTACATTCATTCCAAATCATAGTGTCGGATGCATCAAGCATGTCATTGATAAAAGAATCAATTTTTGGTGTTTTAATTCCTTCTAATGTGTATCCTACTGAGATATTGAAGATAAAATCTCTTATATTAGAAATACCTAATTCCTTTGCCAATACATGAATCGCAAACCAAGCTTTAACATATTCATCACGAGCTTCTATAACTTTTAATTCTGTCGACCATTCAACATTATATCCCTCATCTTCAACGTTAATACATGGTCGCGGGATACATGCAGCTAATTCTTCACCATCCATAGTTTGCACTGTCTTTAGTTCCATAAATCTAGCGCCAGCTAAATAGGCTGCGATGATATTCTGAGCCAACTGGGAGTTAGGTCCGGCAGCCGGACCGACTGGCGAACTAATTTTATCGCCAAACATCTCCATCATCGTACCAGATGTATTCTTATAAAATTTATTAGCGTGAATGCCAAAAATTGATTGCTCATTTTGATATTCTGTTTTCATCCAATTAATTAGTTTGCTAAATTGAATCGGTCTCATTTCTGCACTCATTGTTCTTCGCCTACTCTATGATAATTATTCGTAATAAAACGGCTAAAACTTATTTTTAAACTCATAATTATCTCCTTTTAGCACTTCACTCCAAAACTGTTTAGAAACCGTAAGAGCTTTACTATATTTATTTTCTAAATCATTACTTACTTTATAATTACTTAAAACTTCTTCCCCTTTTATAAACACTGTTTCGGGCTTAAAGTTATGGAATAATCCGAACAGTAAATGACCTAAGGCATTGTCATTATTGATTTCTGTAAACGGTGTATATTTAAGAATACTTAAATCAGCTTCGTAACCGGCTTTGATTTTCCCTAACTTCACCCCTAATAATGCCGAAGCATAGTCGTATGTATTGTCAATCATTTTTAACAAATCACCAAAGCCAAATTTCCGCACATCCAAGTCATTCAAATGTTGGGTAAAGAAAATATTCAGATATTCAAAAGCTATCGATGAAGATATTCCGTCATTACCGATTATTACGTCAATCCCTTTGTCGTTAAATTTATGATAATTAGGTAATCCTACACCGTTATTCATGTTGGATGTAGTGTTAAAAACAACCTTTGCTTTTCTTGCTTTGATAATGTCTAAATCCTCACCTTCGACGAATAAACAATGTGCCAATAAAGAATTCTCTTTTATCAAGCCAAATTGATCAAATCGTTTAATCGGAGTTTTGCCATAGTGTTTCATACAATACTCAGTATCATACGGTGACTCATCAACATGGACATGTATTGGTGCATCGCTTCTTTCACCAATCTTTTTCAAAGTTTCGTCGCTCAAAGTGAATGCGGCATGAAGCCCAAATAATCCTCGTGCTACATCAGTTTGATTATTGTTATAGTAATCAATATTTTCTTTAATAGATTCCTCAACATTAAAACGATCACTTGTTTCAAAACAGAGGACACTTCTTACTTTGGCCTCATCAGTTAAACCTTTTCTTAAAGCTTCTAAAGATCCTAAGATATCAGTTCCTGAAGCATGATGATCGATTACCGTAGTAATACCATTTTTCAAAAATTCAACACCGCTAACCAAAGCACTATAATAACTTACCTCGTTATTAATATGATAATCTAATCGCCACCACATTTGTTCTAGGATTTCTAAGAAGTTTGCAGGATTATAAGGCACTCCTAATCCACGGGCAAATGTTGAATAAATATGAGCATGTCCGTTCACAAGACCAGGCATGACAATCGCGCCACTGGCATCGATTGTTTCAAGATCGTCATATGTCATGTCTTTCATGTCCCCGGTTTCGATAATTGTATTGTCAAATAAAATATACTGGTTTTTCTTCAATGTCGCAAAATCGTATGTTGTCGCATTGATAATAACTTTTCTCATTCAGTTTCACCTCGTTTAATATATTGTCCCTGATGGGGGATTATTTTACTATTTCGGTAGATGAATTTACCTCTTGAAATGGTCGTTTCCACTTTCCCTAAAACTTCAAATCCTTTATATACTGAATAATCACAGTTTGAATGATTATTTTCTATTATTGTTTTATTATTAACATCGTAAATGAAAATATCAGCATCACTGCCTACTCTTATTATCCCTTTTTTTGGATAAAGATTGTGTATTTTCGCAAGATTAATTGTCATCTTATCAATTGCTTTTTCTTTAAATAGACTATACATTAAGTTAAATGAATGCTCAATAGAGCCAATACCTAATGGAATATCTTTTAATAGTTCATGCGATTTATCTTCTTTCATAAACGGACAATGATCCGTTCCAATTGTATTAACGTTATCAATTAATTGATTTAATTTATTCATTTCCAATGTTGTTCTAATTGGAGGAGCTAGAGTATATAAATACCCATCCTCTCTTTTGAATAAATCTGATGTCAGAGTGAAGTAATGAGGACAACTCTCAATAAAGAAGTTTTTATTTATGATATCTGGATAATCATTCACTAATTTTTCCAAAGTAATTCCACTACTTAAATGAACCATATAAAGTCTTCCCCCAATATCACGGGTAAATCCAGCTAATTTAATTGCTTCAGATGTTTCGCTTTCTGTACTTCTACTTCTTAGTAAATCGCTAAATTTGTATGCCTCATTTAAATCAATTAAGTCATCATTTTCAATATGAGCTAAGATTAAGAAATCTTTCTCTTTTGAAAGTTGTAGTAGTTTCTTTATCTCCTCGTCGTATGTACGTCGATTAGAATTAGAATAAGTAGTAAATAATTTCACAGAAGAAATTTCTAACCTTATAATTTCATCAGTAATCTCATAAAGATTACATT
>CBDUWI010000049.1:0-7544 GCA_965370885.1 uncultured bacterium
ATTTTTCCTTTCTATAAGTTTTGTAATATGGGAGAAGAATAATAATATTCTTCTCCCAATCTTACACATTAGAATAACCAATACTTTTTGACGGTATCCTCTTCTGCATTTAATGAAACAGAAGCTTTGACACCTTTGATTTCCATAAACATTATATCAGATGTTATATATGCGTAAACATTATCTGATTTAATATTTAACTGTTTCTTTTCTTTTCCCCAAAACACTGGAATGATCCCGGCTAACTTTCGACGAGATTCATAAACTTCCAGATTACCTTCGGAGGTCTGAGTGAAAATTTCCGGGAGAGTTAAGTTGTCTTTGTTTTCAACAAGTGCAAGAACATTAGAACAACCCATTTCCTTAAACTTTGATACTACATGTTCAATTCCTATTTCGGAAAATTCAAAAGCTCCTTCTCCACTACGCTCCAATTCAACTTTACCATTCAACTCTATAAGAGTTCCGAAAAGTACTCCATCAAAACCTGCTGTTGAGGCCCATGTCGCTATAACCGAATCCTCAATCAGAATACCATCTTCAGTTTTGAGATTGCTCTGACCATTATGCCTGGCAGATACAATACCGTCTGTTTCAGTGAAGGTCATTACAGATACAGGATTAATAACTGAAACAGGTATGTTATGTTGAATCTTGCTTATGATGCTATCTACCTTATCCATGAAAGCGTTATCATGAGGTATGGTCATATAAATACCACCAAACAGTACCATAATAAGAAATACTATACCGCTTACTGCAGCAATCTTTTTGAAAGTAAAGAACCGGCTGAATCCTTTTTTACTGGTAGGAGGCAATGCTCGATTTTTGAAACTTTCAAGATCAGATGTAAGAACTTCAACTTTTTTGTTGGCAGAGAATAATTCTGTCTTTACCATTTCGAGCTCTTTTCTGGTAGATTCCAATGTGGTCTTGATCTCGTCGTATTTTTCAGTTTCTCTCCGGCGAGTTCGATATCTGTTGTTTGACTTGCCAACTGTTTGATAAGAGCTTTTTTCTTAATGTCTTCTTCCTGGACCTGAGATTCCAGATTAAGAATGACATCATTTTTGTTGTTTGTTGTTATTTCCATTTCATCGATCATACTTTGTAAAGTAGTAACTTCTTCATGCAGGAGATTTTGTTCTTCCTGAGCCTCTGTCAATGCTGTCATAATTGCCTCTTTTGTTGAACTCTTTGTTACTTTACTCATAATTAATTCCTCCTAATAATTACGGGGTTAATTAAATTTTATCTGATTTCTCTCCCGTTGAGTCCTCAGAAAACATACTAAATACTTTAACAGGAAGTAATATAGCACCAGCTAAAGCACCACATATTGCTCCTACACCACAGGATATAATGACACCGATTGCCATTATAATACCTGCTACAATTTTTTGTAAATCCATCTATATGACCTCCTTTAAATGGGTTAATAAGATTACATCAATTATTAATATATATAGCAATATAGTTTATGACTTATAAATAAATGGGAAATTATTTTTAGTAATAGGAACATAATATAAAAGTGAAAGGAGAAGTATTATGGATAAAAAAGATTTAGTAATTCTTTACTCTGGTGGGTCTGATAGTATGTTAATGGCAAAATTAGCTTTGGATCTTGGTAAAAATCCACTAGCAATTCTTATTGATTATGGGCAATTACATGTTGAAGAACTTGAATTTGCAAAAAAACAATTGAGGAAATTAAAGATAGATTCGGTAGAAATTAAAATTGAAAATCCAATTATTAATAGCGGACTAACAGGAGATGGTATTGCAAATACAAGTGGGGTAGTTCACGAGATGCATGTGCCGGGTAGAAACTCTATATTCTTGACTTTAGCATTTAGTATTGCTGAAAATAAGAATATAGATACTATATGGATTGGAAGTGATTGGTCTGATAGATTAAATTTATTTCCTGACTGTTATCCTGAATATATATTTAAAATTAATGAACTATTTAAAGTTGCTGGCCCTAAAGAAATAAAAGTTGAAGCACCTCTAATGGGGTGGACAAAAGAAATGGTTGTGACTTATCTTTATAAAAGATATTCAATAATGATAACAGATATATTTAGTGGTTATGAACATCCAGAACCACCACCTGTTAGAAAAATAAAGGAGGATATAATTTAAATGAGTAATGTAAAAAGATGGGACGAATATTTTTATAATGTTTGTAAAGCAGTGGAAGCTAATTCAGTATGTTTATCTAGACATATTGGATCTGTATTAGTTATGGATAAATCAATAATTTCAACTGGATATAATGGTCCTCCAAGAGGGATTCCACATTGTAATGAGAGATACATAATTGACCCAGAAATTAGAGCACTTATAAAATCAAAAGGAAAAAATCCAGACAATCCAAAGTATCATAATATTTGTCCTCGTTATACAGCTGGATTTAAATCTGGAGAAGGACTCGGAAACTGTATAGCCGGACACGCAGAACGCAATGCTCTTAATAATGCTGCCAGAAATGGTATTGCAACAAAGGGCACAAGTCTTTATATGACGTGCAAAGTACCATGTTCACCGTGCTTGGTTGAGATCATAAATTGCGGTATTAAAGAAATTGTCATTACCAAGAAGAGTTTTTATGATGCTTCAGCTAAATATTTATTGGATAATTCTGATCTAAAAGTTCGAATATTTGAACATTTAAAATAATGATGCGTATGTCCATAAATGATATTAATGTATCATTTATGAATCATAAAACGGGTTAATGTATCATTTATGATGTATTAACTATACTGTTAAAGATAATCAAGGTTATAGACACATAAGGTCATAACGTACAGTATCTTTAACAGTAACGGTGATAATGTTTATTATACTAAATATTAAAGAAAGGAGGATACAATGAAAGTAAAAATGAATTTTAAAGCAGACACACCTACAGCAAATGGACATATTTATACAAAAGAAGTATTGAAAAAAGCTTTTGATAAAAGGATAACTAAAGGGAATTTTTTTATTTATCAATGTGATTCTTATAAGATTGAAGATATATTTGCTGAAGTTATAGATTATAAAATTGAACCAAATTCAGAAATTTTAGTTGATGTTAAATTTTTAAATACACCTATTGCAGATACATTCAAAGAAGGAAAATTTAAATTAAATATTTTTGGAGTTGGAATATTAGAAGATGATAAGAAAACAATTTCAAAAGATTTTAAAATATCACACCTTTTTGTAGTAGGGGAGGATGAAGAATGAAAAAGTTTGAAAGAGATGAAAAGCAAGAAGTAGAAATTAAAAAAGCTCAAGAAGAAGGATATGGAACTAAATTTGATGATGGAAAAGAAAGATTTGATTTACTCCCTGTATATCCATTGTGGGAAATAGTTCGAGTTTATGATTATGGAGTACAAAAATATTCAGATAACAACTGGAGAGGTGGAATGAAATGGGGAAAGTTATTTGCTGCTTGTATGAGACATTTATTTAAGTGGTGGATGGGTGAAAAATATGATAATGAAAGTGGACTTCATCATCTCGCACATGCTGCGTGGCAATGTTTAGCTTTGATGGAATATGAAAGAACAAATAATGGTGAAGATAGCAGGGCAGATAAAGATGTTATGAATTGGATGATTAAAAATGAGAAAATATCAGGGATAAAAAGAACAAAAAAATAAAGGTATTATTTATGCAATTATGTGATTATGGATGTGGTAAAGAGGGGAAATATCAATTTAAAAATGGAAAGAGGTGTTGTAGCAAGAGTTATCAACTTTGTTCATTTCAACGAAAAAGAATTTCAATACAAATAAAAAAAATATGGAAGAATCCAAATAGTGTATTTAATTCAGATTCATATAAAGAAAAACGAAGTAATATGATGAAAGAAATATGGAGTGACCCAAATAGTGAGTTTAATTCAGTTTCATATAGAAAGAGTTTAAGCGATGGATTAAAAGGTATATGGGATAATCCAAATAGTGTATTTAATTCAGATCCATATAAGGAAAAAATAAGTATAGGATTAAAAGAAGCATGGAAAAATCAAGATAATGGATTTAATTCGATTTCACGTAAAGAAAAATTGAGCCTCACAATTGAAAAAATCAACATAAAATATCCCTTCTTTTCAAAAATTGAAGAAATGAGATATAATCCAGATAAACCTGGAGAAAAAGAAATACAAGTTCATTGTAAAAATCATAATTGTAAAAATTCAAAAGAAAAAGGAGGTTGGTTTACCCCAACTATAAATCAAATAAGTCATAGAAGATATGTATTAGAATATCCAGATGGTAATGATGGTGGACATTTTTATTGTTGCCAGGAATGTAAAGATGAATGTCCTTTATATAGATTTAGGAATGATCCATTTTTATTATCAGAATTTAAAAGGTATAGAAATATTGTTTATAAAGAAACTGGTAAAACTATAAAATTATATAACCACAAGATTAAAAATATTGAGATTCGAGGTAGAGAATATTCATTAGATCATAAATATTCTATTTATGAAGGTTTTGTTAATAATGTTAATCCGAAACTAATTTCACATTGGAAAAATTTAGAAATTATACCATCTAATATAAATTCAAGTAAACAAACTAAATGTTCTATATCATTAAATGAACTTGAAAAAGAAACAGGAATTTCAAGAAACCAAATTAAACAATAAGAACAAAAAAATAAAAGGAGAATAATAATGAGAGAAATACAAAGTTCAAATCCGAATATTAAAATTAAAGTATTAGATGAACGAGGATTCGGTAACGCATATCATGAATATGATATTGTTAGCAAACACGATGATGATAAATCATTTACTTGTATAAATTTCCAAAAAGGACCATTAAAGGAAAATGATTTAAATGGATGCTTTCAAGAAGATTTAATTGAAGTATGTATAGATAGATTAAGGTGTTTTCAATCAGGTGAATTTGCATGTAGAGAAAATAAATTAGCTTTGATGAAATTAGAAGAAGCTTTAATGTGGTTAGAAAAAAGAACTAAAGATAGACTCAGACGAGGTGTTGAAGGAAAATCAGAACAATAAAAAGGGGAAGAAAATGGCAAAAGAAAAAGTAGTAGTAAATAATGTGAATATGGGTGATGAAGCAAATGCAGGATTAACAAGAGATGATAGTCAAACAGCAACAAGATTACTTGATAAGAACTGGAGTCCGCTTATAGTCAGGAAGTATCAAATGCATGGATGGCCAATGTTCATTGGAATAATTTGTGATGCTAATTTAAATGATTTAGATAATATTGTTTATGATATAATGGAAGAAGCTGAAAAACAGGCTTTTATTGATGGAACCATTCAAGGAGCTAGAAATGCTTGTGGATTTTTGAGTGATGAATTAGTAAAGCATTATAATAAAATTAAACGGGGAGTGATGGAAGGAAATATAGTGTTCTGGTATCAAGATAAATTAGCTATTTCAAGTGCTTATGGCGATCTGATGACACATGAAAAATGCGTCATGGAATTTTATTCTATACTTCAAATGCTTCCACATATCTAATAAGGAGAAAATTATGGCTACTAAAATAATAAAAAACGCAGCAAAATGTCTTAAATGTGGTGATATAATTGAGTCAACTTTTCGTCATGATTTTAGATATTGTTCATGCCAAGCAATTTTTGTTGATGGTGGTCATGATTATTTAAGACGAGGTGGTAAATTTGAAAATATAGAAGATTTATCAGAAACGGTAGAAGAATAATGAAATTATCAGATGTAAAAATAGAACCATTTGAAGATAATTGGAAAGATTGGTTTATAGTTGATGAACCTGGAGAGAAAATCGAACTAACAATATTTTTCGATAAGACTTATCACTTTTATGTTAACCCAAAATTTCAAAGATTTAAATTTACTGGAACAATTGTAGATGAAAATATATATTGTTCTAAACTTTATTATATATTTAGTGATGAAAATCCAAGTATAATATTGAACTCAATTCTTTATAATAAAATAATTGATCCTAATAAAAGTATAGGAGAATGTATTATAGAGAGGTAAATATGTACAAGCATACCCTTTACTATATCAATACAACATATGGTTGTGGGGGAGTTGTGGTGAGTCAGGGAGGGTTTGTAAGCGAGACATGCCCTCTATATAAGTGGATGATGAACAAGCCATTTAGGGAGGTTTTACAGAGTCTTAAGTGGCAAAAAAAATTGATAAATTGTAAGAAAGTATCAGAAGAATTTGAGGTATTTTAAACAATATCGAAAAGTGAATAGAACAAATATATGTAAAATGGTGTTATAGCTAAAGACCAAAATAGATGGCACAGACCAATAGAATCTTATTGGAGTCTTTAGCTAACACCTTAAAATTTAGTTACGTATGCACCTTCTTGCATCATAGTCATAACTTTTCAAATCTCTACCACAAGAGTAAATTTTACATTGTCCGATAAAACCAACAAAGTAAAGAATGTCATTAGAGACATACCTAATTGCTTCTTCTTCAGATCTCTCAGATAAAGATAATTTTTGTATTGGACCACAGGACTTCCAGTTACCATGTCTGTTTTGCCAGGTAACTACGATTGCCACATCATCAGATATTCCAAAATTGCGAGTGCTTTCCCAGGCAAAAGAGATTGATGTAAAGACAAACATAATAAGTAAAACTGCAATAAACATTTTTTTAAACATTTATTTCTCCTTTTAAAAAGTTTTATTAAAAAAGTGGGGCGAGCACGCCCGTTCTGACTAATATCGATCTCCTTTATAATAAACCTGCACGTCTTGCACGTTCTATTGCATGTTCAAGATCTTGTTCAAGTCGTTCTATTTTAATTTCTAAGCGATCTGGATCTGTAACATCGCATTGATCTAATACTTGATTTAATTTCCTAATTCGTTTTTTCATACATCTTATGCAACTTTTACCACCACTTCCTCGGCAGGGATCATTACAACCAGTGTAATAGTCACCATATTTTCTATAAGTGTCATAACAACGTTTTTCATCCATTGCAAAAGAAATAGAACTACATACAAGAAAGATAACCAATATAATTCCTGAAAATAGTTTTTTCATTTTAATTCTCCTTTTTTAAATGATTATAAATTAACGAACTCTTTCATATTTGACATGCAAAATATAATTCCAAGGCTTAAAACGATCCTTAGCTACTATTTTAATAGTAGTCCAAGACCAATCACCATGCTGACGAGCTACAACATTATCTTGACTACAATAAGGATCAGGCTCACAATTATAAAAAGAAGATCTATTATAATCAATCCTTATCTCATAACGATGACCATCAATTGATTTGTATCGCCATGCATCATAAGACTGAAATCCGGTTCCTGTTGTATCTCTTACTTCAAGAATCCAAATATCAAATGGACCACTTGATTCATAACGTGCAGTTTTTGATAAACTTCCAGCCATTGCTGATACAGAAAATAACAATACTGCTATTATTAATAGAATAGATATTTTTTTAAACATATGATTAATTCTCCTTTATTTTATTGTACTTATAAAACAGTGCTGCTTGTAACCACCTCTAGCTTTCCAAGC
>CBDUWI010000050.1:0-7502 GCA_965370885.1 uncultured bacterium
TCAGAACTTATAATGAAGTTTTTAAAGAAAGTTGATGATTTTGATCCTGATATAATTGTTGGTTTTAACAGTAATAACTTTGACCTTAGATATATAAAGGATAGATGTAGTATTAATAATATAGATTTTGCAAGATATATTTCTAGAGGATATAAAGTAGGAGGATGTTCTGAAAAAGATGCAGTTGTTTTTATTGATAAGACCAACATAGCTTCTACTAGAAAATATACTGAAATTCGTATTCAGGGACGTATTTCCTATGATTTACATTATCCTGTTATTAGAGATCAGTCAATGTTCGGTATTAAAAACAGAAAAATGAAAACTGTAGCAAAATGGTATAATATTTCGGACGTAGTTGAAGAGAATGTTAACAACGTGAATAAATTTCTCGAAACTATAGATGGAAGAAAGAAGATAGACCGGTATTTAAGAAGTGATATTAATATTACAGATGCACTTTTTGGTATCTACTTTAAAAACTCGTTAATGCTCGCAGATAAGTTAATGATTCCCTTAGATGATATAGTGAATTCAACACCGTCTTTTATATCCAATATAATATTCGGTAGAGAGTTAGCTGCTAAAAATATTGTTAGTGATGGTCCTGTAATAGATAGATATGATCTTAATCACGTAAATAATAAAAGAGGTGGTTGGGTTGAGACTTACAAAAAAGGATTCATTGAAAAATTGTACAAGCTTGACTTTAAAAGTTATTATCCCTTTGTGGTAATACAATTTAATATCAGTCCTGAGACATGTTTTATCGTTAGATATGAAAAATATGATGGTGAAATGGGTTATAAATTTTGGTGGGTTGACGAAGACTCTAAAGGTAAAAATGTAAGATGGTTTTATGCATCAATACCTGACAGTACTCTTGGTATGAATGTTGTAATCAAGATTAATATGAGTGAACAAGGATTTCTACCAAGATATATGCAGGAGTTATTTAACGAGAGATCTTTATTAAAGAAATCGATGAAAGAAATTGAAAAAGAAATCGGTAAAAAAGACGCATTTAAAGATGTAGAGTATTCTGGGTTAAAGAGTCGAGAAAATGCGGTAAAGATCATTATAAATTCATTTACAGGATATGTAGGAAATAGATTTGCGTTGTACGGAAACTTAGCTTCGTATGTGTGTATAACAGGATTTGGTAGGTATTTTACTCAGAAAGTGATTAATAAATATGAAAGTATGGTAGTATCATCTGATACAGATGCGATATATACAGATAAACTCGTTGCTGAGGATGAAATTAATATACATGTAGAAGAACTTTTAAAAGAGATAGGATTTAATGAATCAAAAATAATTATGGAAAATGAAGCAAATTTTGGTTCTGCATATTTTTTGGATACGAAAGGTAAGAATTATTATATCCACGATCTTGATAAAGATACTGTAAAGAAGAAAGGTGTTGCTACTAAGAGAAGTAGCATGGCAAGAGTAATAGATATAGCTTCTGATAAAATCGTATACGAGTTATTGAAGGGTGGTATAAGTACATCGAACGTAAAGTTAATTGATATTATAGATAGTATGTATAATACAAGTGATTGGAATATTGGTGATATTAGTCAGGGAGTTCATATAAGGCATCCTAGTGAATACAAAAAAGGGAACCCAATCGGATTAACTATTGCGAAGTTAGCACAAAAAAGGTTGAAAATACCTGATAGTGAAATATCAGGCACTCAGGTCAATTATATCAAACTTGTTGGTAAGAGTAATTATGCGGTTGTGAGTAGTAGTGATGAAATTAGTGATTTCAATTGGGATGTTGATCATTATATAAAGATGTTGAATACGTTACTAGATAATCTGGGCTTAAAGTCTTTCAAACCTTCAAATAGAAGATTTATCGGGACAGAGCAAGGAAGTATAGGAAGTGCGTGGGGTTAGAGATATATAATAGGATGTGTTGTTTATTTTCGAAAAGAGGAAAGAATTTTTACTTTCAGAAATGTGCCGCTTTTTTAAAGAAGAAGGGAGAAATCCTAAGCAACTTGATTTTGCGATAGGTAGTAAAGGTGGTTATCCTGAGCATATGGAGTATAGAAATACTTTTAAAATTGATTGGTCAGAAATATTAGGATTAGCAGGTTTAAATATGGATATAGGAACTAAGGAGCTTAATATAATATGTGAAATATGTAAGTGTAGTGTAATAACTACTAGGAAAGATAGAAAGATATGTAATAGTAAGAAATGTAGATATGTAAGAGATATGCTTTTAAAAACTAAATATAACAAAAAGAAGTATCCTTTCAGTATATTTCATCATGTATCGTATGAGGTTTTAAAGAAACATTATGAAGAACTTTATGATTTGAGGAAGGAGCATATACGTACAACAGGTGTGGTATAATAATGGTAAGAACAATATGTAATCTCAATAAGGGCAGACCGTATAATAGACAGTGTTATAAGACGATTTGTTGTATTGAATGTGATGAGGTAGATACATGTGAAGCAAAATGTGATTGGGATGCGGATGAATGTGGATATCTCGAATTGATAGATAATTCGTAAAGTGATGTTAAAAATGATCGGTGATAAATGTCCTGTTATAGAACGTGATGAAGGTAGTGTTATTGATAATAAAGATATTGATTTTATTAATAACAAATGTAAAAAAGAATTTGAGTTTTGGTGTAGAGAGAAAGATGATTAAGTAGGTAGTGTGAATAGTTAATTTTGATAAAGTATTGTAAATAAAGAGGTAGTTGAAATTGAGTATGAAAATATTACATTATGATATTAAGTTGAAAGCGTATGCAGAAAGGAAAGATTTCTGGCAAAAAGTGTGGTTAACACAAAGATATATAGAAAGTTTAGGTTTTCAATTACATGATCACGTTTAATTTAAGAAGATTTTTTAACTTGTTTATTGTTGGATTTATATGTCTATAGGTATTGAAGGTATGTCCAGTTCTGGTTTTGTTCAGAGACGTTGTGATATACTTGTAAAGGATAGTTATTGTTTTTTTGGTCTATATAATGTAGATTCTTCTGAGCTTGTAGATATTATTAATTTTAAATCTTGGACACATAGTAGTTATAGGAAAAGTTATAATGTTAGGTATGTAAATGTTATAAGAAATTTTAAAAATAGAAATTATGTTGTGAGAACAAGTATTGGTTTTGGTCCTTTATTGTTAAGATATTTAAGAAGTAAAGGATTCATAGTTGATAGTAGTGTATTTAATTCTAGTTCTATATTTCTTCCTAAATTTAGACTTACTTTATATGATTTCCAACGTAAGATGGTTGATGATTGGTTAAGTGCTGGTGGTATTGGTGTCATAAAAAGTCCTACAGGATCTGGTAAGACGATTATCGGTTGTAAGATAATAGAGGAAATTAAGAAGAAGACATTAATTCTGGTACATACTTCTGATCTCCTGACGAATGTCTGGATTGAAAGTTTGATAAATTGCTTCGGATTACCTATAACAAATAAGATCGGTATAGTTGGTGGTAAACTTTCTAATAGTGATAGAGCTGATATGAAATTATCAGTTAAAGATGGTTTTATAGATAATATTGAAAAAGATATTGTTATTGCTACGTTTCAAACTCTTAATAATAAGTTAGATGAAGTTTCTAAGCACAAGTTTGGTTTGGTAATGGTTGATGAATGTATTCCTTTAGATAGTGAGATCTGGACTGATAGTGGTGTTATTAATCTTGACGGTCTTGATAAAGATAACGGTATATTTTCAGTACAATCAGGTAATAATTATTCTGATATAGTTAGTAATAATTACAATAAGATTAAGACTGTGTATAAAGATATGTATGAAACGTATGTAGAAACAGGTGATAAAGTTGTATGTTCTTTAGATCATCATATCTCAACTACAGATGGTTATTTAGAAATGGTAGATGCAAGTAATGTAGCAAAATCATTATTAAGACCATATGATATGTCTAAAAATTGTATATTAGCGAGATTGTTTGGATACTGACTTGGAGATGGTTGTATATTTATTAGTGGTGGTTGTGGTGCTGGTGGTGATACTGTAGGTTTATTAAAAATGCTAAATGATATAAAGAAGTTAAATTATTATATTGGATATGGAAGTTGTAATATAGGAGAAGAAAGAGACTTAAGTTCTAAGATTACTACAGAATCTGGAAATGTTCTTAATGTTAGTGGTACTTGTACTACAATGTCACTTACTATAGATTTATCTAGGTTGTTTAAGAAATTAGGATTACCGGTTGGTAAGAGAACTAATCAAGTTTATGATATTCCTGGTTGGATAATGAATGGTAGTAAAGATATAAAAAGAGAGTTTCTTGCAGGATATCTTGGTGCTGAAGGTAGTAATCCTATTTTCAGAGGTAGTGATAGTATAAAGTTAAGAAAATCATTCTATGTTCCTAGAGTTTCATTGTATAAGAGAGAAGATATTCTGGAGGGTGGACTAAAATTTGCAGAACAACTTAAGACGTTATTCTGTGATCTTAGTGTAAATGTTAGTAATATAAGTGTGCATGAAGGTAATATAAGAAAAGATGGTACTATTTCGAAGAAGATAAATATTACTATAAGCAACGAGTTTGAAAATTTAATTAATTATTTAGATATAGGTTATAGATATGCTCCTAAAAAAGAAGTACAAGGTGAGGTAATAAGATTATATTTGAAGTATCTAAATAATGTCTATAATATAAGAAATGAAATAAAGGATTATATAATTAAGTTGTATAATTCAGGTTTAAAAAACAGAGGTAGAATATTATGTTCTGTATGTAGTATGATATCAGGAGAACGAGGTAGTATTTGTAATTGTTGGGAAGCTGATAGTAGTATAAAGGATGATGTAATAAAGAAGAATGTTGTTACAATTACAGATGGTATTATATCCGATATTTTATATCCTCACAAAAGAGACGATGGTACAGATGTCGTATCATACAGAGTATCTGATGTTATAAGTTTTGATGATTGGAGTAAGAAAGTTAAAGGTGACTTTATATTTCTAGATATAATAAGACATAAATATAGAGGTTACGAACAAGGATATGATTTACAAGTAAATAAAGATCATAACTATCTAGTAAACGGTTTTCAAATTCATAATTGTCATCATGCACCAGCCGAGATGTTCAGAAAAGTGAATCAGGTTGTAAGTGCTCCATATAAGTGTGGATTATCTGCTACGATGAAGAGGTTGGATGGCTTAGAAAAAGACTGTTTTGGACAGTTGGGTGATATACAGAGTAGTGTTCCGATAAGAGAACTTATTAATAAGGGCATATTAACAGAACCGAGATTCCAATCTCCTGTAATAGTAGATAAAGATGTTTGTGAATCTGTTGAGAAATGTGGATATAGAGGTTTAGAATTTAGTAGATTTGTTAAGAAGAAAAGTGCATCATCTAAAATAAAGAAAGATTTCATTATTAACATATGTAGAAATGTGGATGCTAGAAATAGAAAATTTCTTCTATTTACTGATTATGTAGCTGCCCAAGATGTCTATATTAGAGATATGTATTCTGATACATTGAGTAAGATGGGTGTTCCTGTTAATATTATTGATCAAGGAATGACGTCTGAAGAAAGAAGTAGTGTATTTAATAATTTAGAAAATGGTGATATTAGCGGTATTGTATTAGGAAAACTTGGTAGTGAAGGTGTAAATATTCCTAGCGTTAATGTTGTAATAATGGCTAATGCGTTGAAGTCGCCTATAACTTTTACTCAACGTGTGGGAAGAGCTATGAGATCTGCTCCTGGAAAGACCTTCTGTGATGTTTATGAAGTGTTGATAGATCTGAATATAGAACTTAAATGGTCGTATTTCAATTTTCAAGAGTATCGTGATGAAGGTTTCCAAAAGCTTATGTATAAAGTTGAGTAGGTGTAGTATATATGAACAGTTTATCTGACCGTAAGAGGATTGCGACAAATTTTGTTGTGAAACAACTTAGACTTCGTGGTTATGAAGATGTTGTTATAATGAAGACTTCTAAATACGATATATCTGTGATGTGTACTAAAGATGATGTACTTTTTGGATTACACGGTCTTGTCAAGATTAAAGTAAAATATAGCAGATTAGTAAAGAGGTCTGCATTAGATGACCTCCATTGGGAATTCAAACATATAAAGCATAATGATTTTATGAGTGATAAAAATATTATAGACTTTCATATTCTGGTTGGTATTGATACAGATGGTGTTAGTGTTACTAATATGTGGTTAATACCTGCAGATGATGACATACTAAGAAGAAGTTCATATATATTTATATTAGCTGAAGAAGTAGATACTGGTATTAGTAAATATTCGAAGTATGAGTTTAAAATTATTAAGGATGATGTTATTTCCGTTATAAAGGAAATAAAGGAGGTGAAAAATATGCCAGGAGAAGATGGAAAAGGACCGTATAATAATTCAACTGGTCCAAGAAATGGAAGAGGACGTGGAAAAGGAAGAGGTACTGGAGAAGGTGCCGGAAGTAAGACGGGCGGAGAGAAAGGAAAGTGTTAGTAGGTTAATACCTACTTTCATTTTTTACTTATATTGTGTATTAAATATTATAATTAGATGTAGATAAACAATATAGCTGAAATATATCGAATAGATGTATATTGATGCATTTGTATCTAACTCTAAATAGCTCTATATTGTTGTCATAGTACTATCTGCATAAAAACGTTTAAGTACTATAAGACCATTTAAGTGTATGCAAAAATGTTGATGTATGCTAGATTAAGCGTCAGGTGCGGGATATAGCTCTGATGTAAATGTGGTATAAATATTATATCATATAGGGGATAATAGATGTACTAGCATATTATCAACAAGTTTGACATATACACCTTGGGGTAGGAGTAATTTCCTACCCGCCAACTATATTCAACATAACAGTATTTATATTTCAGCAGAGGTTAACATATGAGTAGTGATATAGTAAAAGCTGCTAATAAAAGAGAGTCTTTATTTGAAAATAAAGAAATTAGAGATCTTGTATTAGAAAAATGGGACATATCATTTAGTATGAATTGTGAGATATTCAAAAATATTATGGAGTTTCTGACTAAGATTCATACAGATGTTATTATTAAATTTTATAAAAATGAGATATTTATCTATATGATAGGTATGGATGAAGTGCAATATGTAGAATTGTCAATTAATGCAGGTGATGTACTAGATTATGATGCTGGTTTCTATACTGAAAATATTAGTGACGCTCTTGAAGTAAATGATAATCATACTGATGACAGTCCTACTGATGATGATCCTGATAAGTTTACACTTGTTATTATTGATATGAAAGATACTATTGATGAAATAGGGCTATCTACTGAGAAAGATCAGTTGATTAATATTAGGATAGATACATCGTATCATAAGAAGGTTGAGTTCCATTGTCCTGATGGGATGATATACTGGTCTAGACTTATAGCTCATAGTGCTGATAACAATATTTTAAGCACGTTAGATAATGTATATAATATTAAAGATATTA
>CBDUWI010000051.1:0-7377 GCA_965370885.1 uncultured bacterium
AAATAATTCTGAGCGAATGCATGACGAAATTTGTGACAAGAAATAGATTGCTTGATATCTAATCTCTTTTGTAATCGTTTTAAAACCCTATATATGGACTCTGCCACTATATGCCCAGTTCCATTTGAACCAGGTAATAGGTAATCAGTCCCGGCTAAGTTTCGATTAATATAATCTTGAAGTATTCCTAACGTTATTTCGCTAAAGAAAACATAGCGCGGTTCTCCTGTCTTGGAGTTTGCTAAGTAAATACATCTTGAAGGCATATCAATGTTTCCTAGTTTGATATTTATTAACTCATTAACCCTAACCCCCGTATCGTATAGTAATCTTGTTATAAGATAATACTTCATGTTGTTGTGTGCATTTAGATCTTTATTATAGTAGTTAAATATTTTTTTAATATTAACGTCTTTGATACCCTCTATAATTGGTTTTACTTCTTTTAATTTGATAAGGTGAATTTTCCTACCTGTGATTCGTTTAACTACTCTTGCTACAATCTCACGATACTTGTTAATAGTTTTCTCACATGGATTAGTTTTACGTGTTTTCAAGTAAAGGGTAAAGTCAGCAATGACGTGTTCGTCGATATCATTAATGGTGTAATCTCCAAGTTGTTTTCTAATAACTGGAAATTTCCCATCATAGTAATCTAACGTAGATTTTCTACTTTCTGCTTTCACTAAGTTCCTGAATAATTCAATTGCTTCGTTAAACTTCATATCTGAAAATGAATCAAGTTGTTTCTTTCTAAATACTTCTTTTGTTCTTTTTAATTCTGTTCTAATGTTTATTGCTCCTTATTTTATATTTAACTAATACTCACGTTTCCCGTGAATATCGAACTTATAAACTACAGCCTTCACCGGCTGGTAAAGGCTGCTAACTAGTTATCGTTTTAATATTGCATATACCACATCCTTTAATAAATATATTCGCCGTTTTATTTCTTAGGTTGATCAGGTCTGTGCACCTCAACATGAATTACCTTTTCATGTATTAATACTTTCACGCCCTTTCGGCGTGGTGATGTATTCATATTGTTTGACAAGGTAATTAAGAATGTTGACGTTTGTTAACTAACTATGATAGAAATAAAAAATGATAAAGTTCTACTGCTAACAGAAATGGTGGTAAAATTCTAAAATGTAGTTTTGCATCAAGAGCTCAAAAAGCTGCTTCAGGAAAGAAGAAGTAGAAATCAAAAAGACTACACTTTAAAGTGAACCCCGTTTAGTGGACACATAATAAAAAGAGGAGGAAATATGTTAAAATATTTATGGAAGGAGATGGAATCTTATGGGCAAATCAAGATGGAATAACCCTTATTGGGGTAGTTATAGATAAATTGAAAAGAGGCTGATAGAACTTTCTCATACAATATATATAGATGATAAACAGCTTAATGTATACTCGTCAGAAATTGCTGACATGATTTTTAGTGTGGCATCAAAAATTGAATCTGTTTTGAAAGATATTTTTGATAATCATTTTTATGCATTTATGGTGGACCAAAATTTAAAACCTTTGTCAAAAGAACTAGAAAACCTAGATTTTAATAAATTATTAAATTTATCTAAGAAACTAAACAAAAAACATCATCTGAAACTGTTTGGCTCAATAAAAATTCATTCGCAATATTTTTAGAAAGAACACTATTATTTTATTCAAATAATGAATTTGAACTTAGTTTTCATCTAGAAGTAAATTCAATAATATTTATCAGCTTGATTATTGAATTTACTTTACTTGTAAATGAAATGGTTGTATAATTAAAGTATATTTTTCGTAGTAAGGGAAATTAAATGGGGGATAATATTTTTAGCTATATAAAATCACTCTTGTTATTTTTGTGATTTTTTAATTTGTTATAAAATTTTTAAAAAAGGAGGATGAAATATGAAAGGAAAAGCAATTGTTATTATTTTATTTGCGATTTTATTGTTTAATAATGTTGAACAAGTTAATGCTGCTGAAGATGACTTTTATGAAGGATATTCTCAATATTTTGATTCATCTATGCTTATGTATAATTATGATCACATTGGATATCTATATGATTACTCGACTAATTGGATCGGAACTACAAGAATTAAAACTTACGTCGACATACAAGTATACAATAGATTGGCAGTTAAGTATGAAGGCATTCTCGGAACTCCTCAATTTGTTGCTGAAAATGTTTATTCGAGTGTTTTTTATAATTATTCAAGTACTCTAACTAGTATTGGTAATTATTATAGTGATTCATTAACTATATCAACGACATATGGCTTAAGTTTAGCTTTGAGTGTAGATACATTGGAAGATCAAACAATTCCCTTGATATCTGTTAAGAATGTTTATACATCAACATCTTCTTATAGAGGAGAAATAAGTATTGATTATTCAGAAGTATCAGATCCACTAATAGTAATGCCTATTTATAGTCTGCATTCCAAAGTTTATGAAAAGAAAACTGTTTGCATATCTACTTTAAAATGGTATGGATTTAGTTCTTATGATTGTACTGTGGGTAGCAATGTGCCAACTACATACAAGTTGGGTTACGATCATTATTTTGCATCTGTAGATTTAATTTACGATACACCAAGCTATATCATTACAAAAAAACAAGGATACTCATATACTGAGTATACTGGTTATTAGGGAGGCGATTTTTTTGAAAAAAATGATACTAGTTCTTTGTTTGGTTATACTGATTCTTGTTAGTGGGGGAAATAAGAAAAATGTAAGTGCAGAAGTTATATCTGGAGATGGGATTCCCATTAATGGATATTCTTATCTTACTTCACTTAAAGGTGAGGATTCTTGGGATGGAATATGGCCCTTCTGGACTAGAGAAACAGATTATTATACATTCTATTCATATGACAAACTTGGTATTAAATTTCATGATTTGGGCAAATCATATTTCACTACTAGTAATACTGTAAGTGGTTCATTTGAAAGAAGATTTCTATATTCTTCATCATTTTCAATGACAACTACTATTCCATTTGCTATGGTTGCTAATGGGAGTGCTTCTCTAAGATTTGAGTATCGCGAAGAATTAGATTATGAGTTATTAATAGGTGATTCTGCAACTTTTAACACTAGTACCTATTTGTATGGTGCAGGACCCTATCATAATGTTGGCGTTTTTTCGATAAATGTAAGAATTTTAGAAAGAAGACTCACATGTTATATTAAGTATAATCCTTTTATAGGGAATCATGAGTATTGTGATACAGAGTACGTAGAAACTGAAAGAGATTTTACTATTGATTATGAAATGGCTCCGATATATGAAAGTAGTTTCATGACTTTATACTATGAAGCTTGTGATTTTAATTTCATTACTGAAACGACTGTTTGTCCTTATAGTACAAGAAGCTATAAAGGTGATTATTATATGTTTTTGCCATTTACGTATAGACAATATTATTTTACAATTTGAGGTGGCTAAATGCTGAATAGATTGATAATTGAGAAAGTTTTATCTGAAAAAAAATTCACCGTTTTTAATTTCATTGGATTAATCCTTGTGATAATTTTTTCTGTTACAATATTAACATACTATAAGAGTTATGAAAAAGGGATTGAGGATAGGTTAATTTATTATGAAGACAGTATTTTATTGATGAATGATGATTCAGAAGAGCTTATTAGTTCAGATTTGATGGACTTCCTTGATATAGAAGGGTACTCTTATGCTAAAACGTCTTTTTCTACTTTAACAGCCACTCGTTCTGGTCAATCAATTAGTGTTTATTATATCAGCCCTGTATTGCTAGATACAGGAGTTTTGAGTTACGACTATTCAATTAAGAAGTCAACGGTTGAAAATTCTTTATTATTGCATGGAAAAACTTGGTCATCTTCACTGGATGATGGCATCGTAATAGATGAGTATACTGCAATATCAACTTTTGGATATTCAAATGTAGTTGGGAATAATATTATTATTTTAGAAAATGAATACGAGATAATTGGTATAATAGAGAATTCTACACAGCGAGAAGCAGAGTTTAAAAACTGTGAAACAATAAACGATTTATGTTTTTTAAAAGACATTCCATCAAAAGTTTATCTGAATTTCACTGATGATGTTGATATCCGCATTGATTATTTAATTATTTCTACTAATCATAGTACTTCTGATGAGGTAATTGATTTAATACTCAATAGGTATAATACCCTTAGTTTAGATTATACAAATTATATTTCTTCTAAAAGTATTTTGGTAGAGAAAGAAATTGGAGATATTGAATTGTTTTATCAATTTATTGTTGTAATATTTTCTGTAGTTGCAACTTTGGGTGTTCTAAATCAAATTAATACAAATATTTTCACTCATACAAGTAGAAAAAAGGAATATGAGATTATGTTTCAAGTGGGATTTAGTAAAATCTTAATTTCAAAAATTAGAATGCTGGAAGGAATATTATTGGGAGTTATATCAGTTTTATTTTCTATGATTTTAAGTTTTGTAATATGTTTTATTTTATTATTATCTAATGGCCTACTGAAGTCTTTTGATTATGGGTTCTTTGTAAGGACTTACTTGGCATTATTTATTATTGTTCCTTCTTTTTTAGCATTAATAAATTTTATTTTAGGGTACACATATGTAAGTTTAATATTGAGGAAAAAAAGCAATGCAAGGAGTGATGTAGATGCTATATAGAAATAAAGTTTACAAAGTGTCTATTCTAAGATATTCATTAACTATTCTTGGACTTGTATTTGCCTCATCGCTTATTGTCTTTTCTCTTTACTATAATGACTACTTATATTCAACACTAGAAGACTCAATTTATTTGGACTATGATGAGTATCATGTATATTACGATGAAAATAGATTCTCTGATATTAATCGAAACTTCTTCCTTGCACTAAAAGAAGAATTCGGTGATGTTGAGCCATATATTGAAGAAAGAATGAATGTTGTAATTAGTGACGAAAGTTATTTGACTTATGTATATGGTGTTGACTCTCTTTCAAGTGTTGAAAAACTATATTTTGATCAAGAGTTTCACGAAATTATAACATATAAGAACAATGAGATTATTCAGGAAAATTGTGTATTTTTATCAACAAACATTTTAGATTTCTATCCTGATATTTCAGTGGTATCAATCGAAAACAATTCATTTTGTGTATCTGGGTTTTTTGAGATTGAAGCAGGTTCTAGCGATATTTTTGTACTAATAGAAAATAATGATTATATTGAATATATTGATGCTGAAAGATATATAGAACTAGATGGAAACTTTAAGATTTTGTATGATAGATACTTAGTTACATCAGATGAATCGGAAGAATCCATTAGGACATTTATTTCAAATTTATTTTATGATCCAACACCTTCAGGAGAATATATAGAATCGTTTACTGAATTGTTAGAGGTTAAGGTATCTGATGAATTTCCGTTTACAATTATAATCTCATTTGTTTTTGTAGTTATTGTTGTTTTTTCTATGTTGAATATTTTTAATACTATAAGTTTTAATATTCTTGAAAGGAAAAGAGCAAATACAATCTTACTATCATTAGGACTAAGACCTAAAGTTCTTAAAAATTTAATAATAATAGAATTTGTTGTTTTAGGATTTATTGGAAGTATTATTTCATTAATTATTGGGACGATTGTTTTTTATGTTTTCACATTATATTATGGAAATACTGTACCTATATTGCTTTCATTAACTGAGTATTTATTGATTCTATTCTCTTTACCAGCAGTAATGGGAGTATATACTTACATATTTCTAAAATTTATAGATAATAACAATCTTGTATTAAACACGATGGAATAGGAGGAGTTATATGCTAACATTAAATAATATTTACAAATCTTATGATAAAGGAAAAACTTTTGTTATTCAAAATTTAAATTTTGAAATTCAAGATGGAGATTTCATTTCAGTTCTAGGTGATTCTGGGGTTGGAAAAACCACACTGATAAATATTTTATCTGGTATTATAACACCAACAAAAGGTACTTATATTTTTCAAAAGAAAAATGTAGAAAAATTTTCCGAAAAGAATCTTGCAGAATTTAGGAATAAAAAAGTAGGCGTTGTATTCCAAAATTATAATCTATTTTCAGATCTTTCTGTAAAAACAAATATCATATTACCAGTTATTATTTCAAAAGGAGAGAAAAAAGAGCATGAGAACAAAGTCGTTGAACTTGCTGAAACACTGGGCATTAGAGAATTATTAGAGAAGAAGCCTTTTCAGCTTAGTGGTGGAGAACAACAAAGAGTTGCTTTTGCTAGAGCACTAATAAACAAACCAAGTTTTATTTTGGCAGATGAACCAACTGGGAATTTAGATGTTAGGAATACAAAGATTATATTTGATATTTTGAAAAAACTTAATGAAAGCGGTATAACAATTCTTGTTGTAACACACAATCCTGATTTTGCAAAATTATTTTCAAAAACCTATTTGCTTAATGGGAAAAAAATGACAAAAATGGAATAGATTTTCCGTCAATTGTGTAATCCATATCTATCAAATGTATAGAATCGAGATAGTATCTTGACTATTCTGAAATAATGAAACAAATTAAACCGTATAGCTTTCAATTAAACTATACGGTTTTTGTATAAAGTAAATAGGATACGTTTAATAATATTCATAATCATCAAATGAAAAGCAACAATTTATTGTGCTTTGCAATCCCTCTAACTCCTCCAACTTCTTCATCTAGTAATCTTTTAATGATCATATACTTATTATCTCTACTCCAATATCTGTTTCTTCCAGTTCTACTCATTTCTCTCACTCCTTTCTTTAAGTATACAAAAAGATGCTAATAAACATATGTAACACTTTGTGTCTACTAACATCCTATCAATTCACGAATCGTATCATAAGTAACAAGGTACGTGAAATTTGTGTCTTGTTTTTTATTACTAGTCCCTTTGTGAAAACCCCGAAACCACGTTTTACCGCTATGTTTTATAAAGATATACTTATAGACTCTTTTACACAGTGTGCAAATTTGGATCGTAAGTTAGAGTAACTGTCTCGGAATATTCTTTAACTTCTCCACTCCATAAACACATAAGGTAAGGGCAATAACAATCAATCTCAAAATATATGATTATTTCTTTTAAATATTCAGTATCTCTACTGAATGAAAACTCTAAGAAATAGTGATATAAGTGAATATCAGCTGAAAAGATAACAGGACTTGTTTAAGCAGAATCCACATTAAATATTCGTCTGTTCTCAACTTTGATTACACTATACCAAAGGCCATATTCTTTATAAATACGGTCATAATCATAATCGTATTCATCCTCGCTATCATCTGTTGTAGTTCCTTCAACAGTTTCTGTGAGAACTCCAGGGATCTTTAAAGAAAAGAGTAGAGTT
>CBDUWI010000052.1:0-7302 GCA_965370885.1 uncultured bacterium
CATATTTCCTCATCTCCTAAAATACTCATTTAAAAATCTTAGACTATATCTTAATAATATATATATTATATAAATAACATACATATAATATCAAATAATTGTTTATTTTTCAAAGTGTTTTTGCTATAATTATAACGGTTATATTTTTTTAAGAATGCGAAAGAGGTGAACACAATGACAACAGAGTCGCTAGAAGTAAATAAATTATTCGAAAAATGGGTTCTCGATGCTGACACTAAATTAGATGAAAAATTATTAATTGAGAATATTAAAAAATATTTAGAGTCGCAACATCCGGAAATCTGTGGTAAATGCACTCCTTGTAGAGATGGCGTTATTAAGATGGAATCTTTACTTGACAAGTATGTTTTAGGGACTGCTACACTTGCAACTTTAAAAGAGATTGAGCAGTTAACTTACAACCTTAGAGCGAGCAGATGTAGTGTAGGATTAGATATTGGGAAGAACATGGAAGTCATTTTAGAAAATAACTATCATGTTTTATATAGACCTGTTAAAAAATATTAAGGAGGAAGTGTATGGCAACAATTACAATTAATGGTATTACAACAAAAGTTAAAAATGGTACAACAATCCTTAATGCAGTAGAAAGTATTGGGGTTAAAATTCCAACTTTGTGTTTTATTGAAGAGATTAATGAAATTGGGTTTTGTCGTATTTGTGTTGTAGAAGTAGTTGGTGAACAAGATTTAATTTCTTCATGTAATACTGAAGTAAAAAATGGAATGGTAATTGAAACAGATTCAGAAAAAGTAATAAGTTCAAGAATTTCCACATTACAATTGCTCGCTAGCAAACATCGATTTGATTGTTGGAGATGCCCAAAAGATGGAATGTGTGAATTTTATGATTTGTTAAAAAAATATAATATTGTCTTTGAAGAGTTTGGACCAGGCATTGGTCGAAATGATGAATTAATTATCGGTTCAGGTATCTCACAAGATCAAACAAAGTGTGTTTTATGTAAAAGATGTGTTGCAGTTTGTCAAGATGTAGTAACCGCAAAAGTTTTAAAATTTAGAGATGATGATGGAATGAATCCTTTTGTATCTCCAACTGTCGGATTGTCTTTTGATGAAACTGGCTGCATTTTTTGTGGACAATGCGTAAAAGTATGCCCTACTGGGACATTGTTTGAAACTGATCATCTAAATAGAGTAGAAACAATGTTAAGAGATCCTAATAAATTTACTGTAGTTCAACCTTCTTTAGAAGTCTTTGTTTCTTTAGGTGAAGAGTTCGGTATGGATATTGGGACATCTTTAAGTGAGAAAGCAAATAAAACTTTTGCTGCACTAGATTTACTTGGATTTGATGAAGTAACTAATTTAAGTTTGGCAGAAAATATTAGGGTTAAAGAAGAAACTGAAGAATTTATTAAAAGTATTCAGAATAATGAAGATTTACCATTTTTTACATCTTCATGTAGTGCCGCAGTTAGATATATCGAGCTCTATCAACCTAAATATATAAATAATATATCTAAAGTTAAATCTACACATATGATGCAAGGATCTTTAATTAAACATTATTATTCTAAGAAATATCTTGATAAATTGCCTGAAGATATCAATGTTATTTCAATAATGCCTTGCACAGCTAAAAAATATGAAATTACACGTGAAGAATTAGAATCAGATGGGATTAGAGATGTTGATGCAGTATTAACTGTAAGAGAAATAGCAAAACTGATTAAACGAAATGATATCGATTTTAATAATTTATATGATTTTAAGAATAAAGGTAAATTAGCAAAACTAGGTAATGAAGAGTTTTCATCTTTAATTAACGATGGTTCTGCAGTTTCTGTTTTAAAATATGCAAGTGAGATTCTTGATAAACAGCCTCTTGAAGAACCTAAGTTTAAAGTGATAATGGGAAATAAATCAAAAGAATCAAAAGGCGTTATTAAAGAAGCAACAGTAACGATTAATAATCAAAAATTAAATGTAGCTATTGTTCTTGGTGGAGCTGCTATGAAAAAGATGTTTAAAATATTAGAAGAAGGTAAAAAAGTATATCATTTAATTGAGCTTCTTGGATGTCCTGGTGGTTGTATTAATGGCGGAGGAATGCCGATTAATATTGATTTACCAATGCATGATGTCATTAAGAGAAGAACACAAGCATTGTACGAAACTATAGATATTAATCAGCAATTAGAAAATATAACAGAAGACAAAGTAACATCTAAAACATTTAAAGAGTTCTTAAAAAATGATGATACTATTCAAAAATATTGTCACACTCAATACACTCAAAAAGAATATAGAAACGAATAAGAGGTGAAATAATGATAACTGAATATAGAACTTATTTAAATCCTAAAAGAGTATTTATTCCCTTGACAGATATTGATTATAAACTAGCTAATGTTTCTGTTGAAGTTGGAGATAAAGTATTAATAGGGCAAAAAGTAGCAGAAAAATTCTTAGGACGAGAAAAAGTACCTGTTTTGTCTACTGTAAGTGGTGAAGTAGTTGCGTTTGAAGAAAAAAATGATCGTTATGGGAAAATTGTTGATCATATTGTTATTGAAAATGATGAAAAGAACAATACATTTAAGTTTCCGATATTTGAAGACGAAGTAACTACAGCTGAAGTAAGAAATGCGCTTAAAAATGCAGGTTTACATAAAATGACTGTCGATGGATTATATACAGATATCACTTTTAATGCATTAAGTAAACATGTGGTTGTAAATACTATTTTTACTAATGAACCATTTATTTCAACTGATTATGAATCTTTAATACATAGCAGTAAAGAAATTGTCGATGGAATAAAATTATTAGGAATTGCTGCCAATGCTGAAACGTTGACGATAATTGTTGATAAATTTATGCCTTCTGAGGCACTTGGAGAATTAGAAAAAGCACTTGAAAATGAAAAAATTAATATTGCTATAATAGATGTTAAAAAGATAAAAGGCTGGGATTATAAAATTATCAGAAAATTAGTAAAACATGATTTGAGTATTAATTTATTAGATGATGGTGTTATTTATACTAATATTTTTGCGGCTGAATTAGCTCATAATATTATTCGTGAGGGAAAATCAGTAATAAGTAAACTAGTTGCCTTAACTGGTGATGGATTTAAAATGAATTCTGTTTATAATGTGAGAATTGGTACTTTATTTACTGATTTAGTGAAAGACTTAGATGGTTATGATGAAGAAGATCAAATGAATATTCATATTGGTTCATTTTTAACAGGTAATCAAATGAGTACTGATGATTTCGCTATTAGCGAATCAATAGATTCTATAAATGTTTCAGAATATCGAGATGTAGAAGAAGATGTTTGTATAAAATGTGGTGACTGTAATGATATTTGTCCTGCGGGAATATTACCACAAAATATTATGGATGCAGAATTAAGGTCTGTGAATTCAAGAATTGTAGATCTAAATACAAATTTATGTGTGGAATGCGGACTATGTTCATACGTCTGCCCATCGAAAATAAATGTATTAGAATGGGTACGACGTGCTAAACGTCGTGTCGGATAGGGGTGGAATTATGGAATTTATAACTAAGAAACCTCCAATTGTAATGAATTCACAAAGAACTTTAAAAAGATCTCTTAATTTACATTTTGCAATAATTATAATAGCTATTGCATCAATAATCTTAAAAATGTTTACTAAAGTACCAGAATCTGTAAGTTATACAGCATTTGATCAAACTATAAAAGTTATTCTTATGCTTGTTATTGGAGCTGGTGTTTCAGTTTTAGTTGAGTATCTATATGCTTTATCTGAAGGAACTCAAAGTAAATTTTATAAGCATAAAGGGTTTATCGATCCTATAAATACAGGGTTATTAATTGCATTATTGCTACCAACAGTTACACCGATTTATGTGTTAATTTTAGCTGTAATAATTGGAGTTTATGCAGGTAAAATTGTATTTGGTGGTTATGGATATTACATTTTCATCCCAGTATTGGTAGGTGTTCTATTCGCAAATCTTTCCTTTAAGTCGCAACTTATTGTTGAGGGAACTCCATTATCATTGTTGAAAGATGCAATTAGTGGTGGAACTTTCAGATTAGATAATCTTAAAGAGCTGTTTATTGGTAATTACGAAGCGATAGCAATCGGTTCTACTAGTGTTTTATTCTTGGTCATGATGTTTTTCTATTTAGCAGTAACAAGAGTTATAGATTTAAGAACAACTGGTACTTTCTTACTTAGTGTATTAATAATGTCATTTGGAATAGGTATTATCTGGGGATTTCCTTTAGAATATGCGATAGTAAACTTAATGACAGGATTAACAATCTTTGGTGTTGTATTTTTAATTAGTGAACCAGTTTCAAGTCCGACCTCAAGAGAGACAAAAATGATTTATGCTGTTGTGGTCGCAATATTAATGATGTTAGTTAGAGTGTTAGGAGACCAATCAGAAGGGCTAATATTTGCTATTTTATTTGGTAACTTAATTACACCTTTTATTAATAGAACTGTAAAAAGAAGCAACAAGTCAACTATGATTAAAACGTCAATTATCTTGTTTGTAATTGTGATATTTACAACAATTACTATTGGATTTATTTTACAAGGTAGATTGATTGAAGTTTTAGGGGGTGCTTTATAATGAAACATATTAGAATAGTAGTTACCCTTACTATAGTAGTTTTAACAGCAAGCTTATTAGTGTATTTTGTTGAAGGGTTTACAACTCCGATAATTGATGCATATAATTTTGAACAAGCAAACCTAGCAAAATTCGAAGTATTACCAGCTTTTGAATCTGGTGATGATGCTGAAATAGCAGAAGGATATGATTATTCTGGTACAACAATAACGGAATTATTTATTGTTAAAGATAAAGGTTATATATATACTGCAGAGTTTATTGGCTATGTTGCTGAAGTTCCGATAATTTTTCTTATTGGGATAGATATGGAAGGTAATATTACTGGATATAAAACTCTTATTCATAATGAAACTGTTGGATTCGGATCAGGAATAGGCGACGAAAGTTTTTACGTTCAGTTTATTGGTAAGACTGTTGATGAATTAGAATCTGGAGATATCGATGCTATCGCTGGTACATCAGATGCACCGATTACAACTGGGGCATTAAAAGATTCGCTTAATAAAGTAATGACTTTCCATAAAACGGAAATTCAAGGACAAACCTTGGAAACAAAAGAAGAAAAAATTGATCGTTTAGCTCTTGAGATTTTTACAGACGCGACAAGATTTGTCGATGTTACAATTGATTATTTAGCTAACGACGATATAACATTTATTTATGAAATGTATAATGTAGATACATATTTAGGTAATGTATATTTAGTTAATGCCGAAGGAGCTAATTATGAAGGAACGACATTCATAGAGTTCTTAATAGGTATTAATCTATTAGATACTTTTGAAGGATTTAGAATGATTGATGATAATGAAACTCCTGGTAAAGCAGATCCGTTCTATTTAGAAGGATATGCGGATAGTTATGAAGGAGATCCAATTGAAGGGGCATATACAATTGATGATGTTGCTGGTTCGACTGAGACAAACGTATTTTTACAAGATGCAGTATCAGCTACTTCAATATATCATTTAGAAGAATATTTAGGATTAGTTTTAGGTAGACCAGATACAGTTCCTGCAGTTCCTGCAGACTTATTGTTAGCATATCCAACGGGTGTAACATTCAATAGTATTTACGAAGATTATGAATATAGTGATTATATTTATGACTTATACGAAGTACTGGACTCAGGTGGGATCTTAATTGGTTATACTTACTATGGACATATTATTGGTTATGGATCAATTCCGATTCTCTTTACTATTGGTGTTGATTTAAGTGGAGTTACTCAAGAATTAGTTATTATTGATCCTGGTGAAACATGGGACTTGGCTGAAGAATGGTCAGGTTATGATGGTACTTCAGGATACTGGCCAGATACTCCTTGGTTAGACAATTTCGAAGGTGTAACTTTAGCAAGTTTATTGGCTACACCAATCGACGATGTTGCTGGTGTATCAACTACTACTGGAGATATGTTAGAAGTATTAGAAGGCATAGCCCAATACCATGATGATTACATAGACGGGGGTGTTGAATAATGGCGAGAAAACAAAAAACATTAAAACAAATTTTTTCAAATGGATTATTTAAACAAAACCCTGTATTCGTTCAATTCTTAGGAATTTGTCCAACACTTGCTGTAACGGGTAATATTGAAAATGCTTTGGGTATGGGTGTTGGTGTATTATTTGTATTAGTATTCGCAAATTTAGCTGTTTCAGCTATAAGAAATTATGTTCCTAGAGAAGTTCGTATACCGATTTTTATTGTAATTATAGCTTCACTTGTTACTGTGCTTGAAATGTTAATGAAAGCATACGCACCAGATTTAGCTAAATCACTCGGAGTTTTCTTAAGCTTAATAGTAGTTAACTGTTTAATATTAGGGCGAGCAGAAGCATTTGCTTCAAAAAACAGCCCGGTAAAATCAATGGTTGATGGAGTGAGTATGGCACTTGGATTTACTGGTGGGATTGTAATAATTGCTGCTATTAGAGAATTATTTGGAAGTGGATCATTGCTTGGTTTTGCAATAATCCCTTCAGATTTTCAAATTAGTATATTAGTTCAATCAGCTGGAGCATTCTTAGTATTTGGATTGGTTGTATCACAAATCAATCGATATAGAATGAATAAAGCAGATAGAGAAGAGGTGGCATAGTATGGATTTTATAGCTATTGCATTTGGTGCTATCTTTGTAAATAATGTTATTTTAAAACAATTCTATGGTCTTTGTCCTTTCCTTGGTGTTTCTACTAAAAAAAGTAGTGCGTTATCAATGGGAATGGCAGTTACTTTCGTTATTACATTTTCAACAATAATTGCTTATGTAATCTATAAGTATGTATTATTACCATATGAAATTACTTACTTATCAACAATAGTATTTATCTTAGTAATCGCTTCATTTGTACAATTAGTTGAGATGTTTATTAAGAAGTTCAGTGCGCCACTATATAGTGCATTAGGAGTTTATTTACCATTAATTACAACAAACTGTGCTGTTCTTGGGGTTGCGATTGATACAACTATTGGTAGTCAAAAGATATTTGATACAGCTACTCCATCATTAATGATGGTTACAGTTTATGCATTGGGTATTTCAATCGGATATGCTTTAGTTATTTTCTTGTTTTCCGCAATTCGTGAAGAGATGGATGCTTATCCAATAAAACGTAATTGGCAAGGTATTCCGATAGCTCTGATGACAGCATTCATTATGGCGATGAT
>CBDUWI010000053.1:0-7295 GCA_965370885.1 uncultured bacterium
GACACTATAGTATTTTCTAGATACTTGGAGGGTAATCTTGGTGATTGTTAGTTATTTATTTATGGTAATTGGGGGATTGTTTTATCTTCTTGGAGGATTAGGTGTTTTAAGAATGCCTGATACGTTTGATAGAATTCAAGCAGGAACAAAAGCGACTACACTTGGAGCATTTGCTTTGTTAATAGGTATTGGTATTTACAATCCTGATTGGTTTTTAAAAGTATTATTAATTATTATATTTATTGCTATTTCAAATCCAATTGGATCAAGTGCATTAGCTAAAGCAACTTATAAAAGTTGTATTTTACCTGAAAATTTAGTTCAAGATGATTTAAAAGAGTATTTAGGAGGCGAAAATAATGACAGTAATTAATTTTGTTGAGATTGTTGTTTCGTTGCTATTAATTGTCTTAGCATTTTTAGCAATAAACTCTAAATCTTTAATTAAATCTGTGATGTTTTTATCTTCTGTAAGTATGTTAAGTGTTATTGGATTTGTTCTAATGAAAGCCCCTGATGTTGCTGTAAATGAAGAGGTTATCGGCAGTGGATTAGTTACAAGCTTATTTATATTTACATTACTTTCTGTTAGAAAGGAAGGTAATAAAATATGAAAAACTATTTAGCATTAGCATTAGTATTATTATTAGGAGCTTTGATAATTGAATCTTTAAACCCTGAAACACTATTTCCTGAATATGGAGATGTAAATGTAGAAGATAGAGTAAGTCAAGCATATATCGATCGTGATGTTACTGGCAGTGAAGAAGAAGTAATATTTGGTGAATCAACTGATTTAGAAAGTGGACCAGCAAATATCGTTACAGCAATTGTCGCAGATTATCGTAGTTTTGACACATTAGGTGAAGTAACAGTTTTATTTATTAGTTCTTTAGGTGTTGCTTTATTACTCGGAAGTAAAAAACAAAAACGTATGGAACTTGAATTCAAACCAAACTTTATGTTAAGAGTTGGTTCAAGAGCGTTGTTTGGAATTATCTTAATGACTGGTATCTATATTAGTATCCATGGTCATTTAACTCCTGGGGGAGGATTCCCTGGTGGGACAATGATCGCTTCATCAATCTTACTATTATATTTAGCAGATGATGAATTTAGAACAAAAGTTAAAGGATTTAAAATATTAGAGAGCTTAGCTGGAAGTGCTTATGTAATCATTGGTTTAGTTGGGTTAATTATTGGTGGTTATTTCTTAGAAAACTTCTTAAATAACGGTGTCAGTGGTGACTTATTTAGTGCGGGAATTGTTCCGATACATTATGTGATTATCGGATTAAAAGTAGGCAGTGAAATTTCTAATGTAATCGATAATTTTTTAACAGAAGAAGGTGTTTAAGATGTTACAATACGCTGCTATAGCATTATTGATGTTAGGCCTTTATGGTTTGCTAACACAAAGAAATATCATCAAGATTATAATATCTTTAAACATTTTAGAAATTGGTTTATTCCTATTTATAATAAGTATTGGTTATGTTGAAGATGGATTAGCACCTATCTTTACAGCAACTAATAATTCAAGCGAGTTATCATTTGTTGATCCTCTTCCTCAAGCTTTAGTTTTAACAGCTATTGTTATTGGTGTTGGGACAACTGCTTTAGGACTTGCTTTAGCTAAAAAAATCCATTATAAGTATGGTACTTTTGAAATAGACGAAATGGGGGAAGAATAAAATGAGTCCAATATTATTAATTGTTGTTCCTTTAATTACTGCGTTTGTCTCAATTTTATTTAAAAAGTTATCTCTCTATATGTTATTAATTGTTTCATTCTTAAGTGTTGTTGTTCTTGGTTATTTTGAACTTGGTATCGTTAATATTGGCGGATTTGCTGCGCCATTTGGAATTAATTTAATATTAGATACTTATAGTTTATACGCTTTATATTTAGTTAATACTTTATTCTTTTTAGTTGTTGCTTTGAACTATACTAAGTTCCAACAACTTTCTACAGTATTATTAGTAGCTCTTGCGGGATTGAATGGTTTATTATTAACTGGCGATTTATTTAATTTATTTGTTTTTCTTGAAATAAGTGGAATTGCTGCTTACTTAATAACTACAACAAATAAAAAACCTCTTGCTACTTTTAACTATTTAGTTCAAGGCACATTAGGTAGTAGTTTATATCTACTTGGATTAATTATTTTATATTCAATGTTTGGAACATTGAATATGGCACATATGTCTTTTGAGATTTCTCAATTATCTATATTTGATAAAGGGATAACTGCATTTCCTTTATTATTAATGTTTATTGGTCTTGGTGTTGAAGCTAAGTTATTACCTTTAAATAGTTGGGCAAAAGGGATATTAGGTTCATCCAATAAATTAACAGGTCCAATGATTGCTTCAGTATACGCTTCAGCAATCGGATTTGTATTAGGTAGACTAATTACAAATTTATTTGTGTTTAGTAGTAGTTTTGAACTTGTTGTAACGATTATTATTGTTGCAAGTATCGTTGCTGGTGAAGCAATGGCATTTGCTTCTAGTAAAGTAAGAGAAATATTATTATTTTCAAGTATTGCTCAAGCAGCAATAGTTGTATTAGTATTTATGCATGGATTTGTTGGTTGGGCAGTTTTCTTAATTATTACGAATGGAGCAAGTAAATTAATTTTATTTGCTGTTGCGAATCATGCAAGTGATGAACTTGGTACTGATGAAACTAAATCATTAAAAGGTTTATTTGTTAATAACAAGGTAGTTGGATTAGCATTTACTGTAGCAACTTTAAGTACTATAGGATTACCATTATTCCTTGGTTTTGTTGTTAAAGTTAGTATAATTGATCAATTCTTTATGGCAGACAATTTATTCTTTCCTGCTGTAATCCTTATAACAAGCGTTGTTGAAGGAATATATTTTATTAGATTATTATTAGACCTTTGGTATAAAGAAAAAGATTTACCAGAAGTTAAATATGATTTTGCATTTAAATATGTTGTAGTTATAGTTGCTTTGTTATTAATGGTATTTGGTGTTTTAGTTGATACTGTTTAAAATGAAGTTTTAGAGCTGAATGTTGCAAACATTGTTGATGGAGGTGACTTATAATGGCAAGTATTGAATTAATAATAATAGTCACAGCATTATCAGGTCTCTTTGCATATATAGCAGGAAGATTAAACAAAACTTTAGGAGCGATTGTAACAATTATCGCAACGACATTTGTTTTTGTTAGTTTAGCTTATTTTGGATTCAATTCGGAGTTAACTGATGAGGTTGTTTATTTTCCATATATTACATTTAGTGTTACTTACTTAGGAGTATTCTTTGCTATTTTAGTGTCGTTTATCTTCGCGATGGTAGCATTCTTTAATCCGTTCTTTGTGGATAAATATAAGTATCCAGCAGCTTATTCAATGCTTTACTTACTTAGTTTAGCTGGAGTGCTTGGTGTCTTCTTTACAAATAATTTTATGTCATTATTTTTCTTCTTTGAGTTTGTTGTTTGGACAAGCTTATTCTTGATTCCGATGGGTGGTTCTAAAAGAGCTGCCACATCGTATTACGCTTTTAGTTCTGTAGGGAGTTTTGCTTTATTATTTGCGATTTACATCATGAAAGAAGCGTCAGGAACATTAAACATTGAAGCGGGAATTAATGCTGTTAGTGGTAATGAAGCAATTCTTGTTTTTGGCTTATTAATGGTGACAGCTTTTGCTAAGCTAGGAGCCTTTCCTTTAAATGTCTGGTTACCAAGAGTTTTAGGAAAAGCACCAGATCCAGTTAGTGCTGTCTTTAGTGGTGGTTTAGAAAAACTTGGGGCATTTATTGCTGTATTTGGACTAGTTAAATTAGCACCAGTTGGTTGGTTAGTTGAAGTGAATGGAATGTATATTAGTCAATTAGTAGTTGCTGTGCTAGGTTCTATGACAATAGTGTTTGGTACTTTAATGGCAATTCGTTCTGATGACGCTAAAAAGTTATTAGCATATTCTTCAATGAGTAATGGTGGGTATATCTTAGTTGCTTTAAGTTTACTTGGCCCAGCTGCAATTAGTGGTGGGTTTTATCATATAATTGCTCATGCATTAGCAAGTAGTGCTGCGTTCCTCGCAATTGGAGCAGTTTCAAGAGTTACTGGTACAACAAAAATAAGTGAACTTGGCGGAATGATTCATAAAATGCCAATTACTTATATAGTATATTTAATCGCTATTATTTCGATGGCAGGTATTCCACCAATGGGAGGATTTATTAGTAAATGGTTAATCTTCCAAGCAGTAATTGATAACGGGTTAGTCTTTATCGCTGCTGCAGTATTCTTTGGTAGTATTGGCTCATTCTTATATGTATTTAGACCACTTGCTGCTTTATTCCTTGGGCAAGAGTTACCTAAATATAAAAAGGTCGCAAAAGAAGCTCCATTCTTTATGTTGTTACCGATGATTATTTTAAGTTTATTAATTATTTATACAGGAGTATTTCCTAATTATTTATTAGGTTTCATCAATAATGTATTAGTTGAACTTAATGTTGTTCCTTTAGTACTTGGAGATTACAGTATTACTGGATTAAACGGTGTATTACAACCTGCTTATATTGCATTATTCTTCGCAATTGGCGTTGGTATTGCTTTCTTAATCTTTATCGTATTAAAGAAATCTCGAAAAGTAGATTTAATGGATACATATACTGC
Organism: uncultured bacterium; assembly: GCA_965370885.1. Taxonomy (GTDB): domain Bacteria; phylum Bacillota_I; class Bacilli_A; order Izemoplasmatales; family Izemoplasmataceae; genus JAFGXW01. Next base: position 4,670 of record CBDUWI010000053.1, read on the forward strand.
CGGGAACTTTATTTATACAGAAGAATTAATGCATTATAGTGTTGATTTTTATGCACCACTTGAAAGACTTTATGAAAAACATATAAACATTACAAAGAACTTTTATAAGAGTTTAGAAAATAAGGTTGTCAGTTTTGGTCGGTTTGTTAAATATTACTTCTTTACAAATAAATCAGAAATAACAGTCTTTTGGATAATTGCTATAATCGTCTTCTTATTGTGGGGTGAATTATAATGATTAATGGAATATTAATTGGTGTTGCTGTAGCATTTTTTGGTTTTGTCTTACAAACATCTATAGCGGGAGTTAACCGTAAAGTTGTCGCAAGAATTCAAAAAAGATACGGGCCTAAATGGTATCAAGAATTTTTAGATATATTTAAATTATTAAGTAAAAGATCTGTTACTCATGGTTGGATATTTGATTTCGGCATTATTATGGCTCTTGGTGGTATTATAGCTACTGCGATGTTTATGCCAATAACTAACGATATCGTTGCTTTTGCAGATTTTGATAACTTCTTTATCTTTGTTTACTTAATAGCTGTAGGAATGTTAGGTATGGCTATGAGTGCTAGTGGTAGTGGTAATCCCCTTGCTAGTATCGGAGTTATGAGAGCTTTAACTACTATGCTTGCTTACGAAGTTCCTTTTATGATTGTTGTTTTAACAGTTATTAAATTATCAGGGACAAGTAGTTTAGGTGGTATTGCCGAGTACCAACAACTTGCTGCAAATAACTGGTTTTTAATAGCTTTACCTATCGGTGGAGTTGTTGCTGTTATAAGTTTAATGGGTATGCTCGGTAAAAAACCATTTGAAACATACATTGCTCCGGCAGAAATTGCTTCAGGACCAATGGTTGAATACGGTGGAAAACAACTTGGTATGTTATTCATTATGCATGAAATTACTGTGTTTATCGAAGTAAGTTTATTTGTTCATATCTTCTTAGGTGGAGCAGAAAATATCTTATTATTCATCGTTAAATACTTTATTGTTTATACAACGCTTAATATTATATCTAGCGTATACGGAAGATTTAAAATTGATCAAGTAGTATTATTCTTCTATAAATGGCCATTAATTATGGCTATAACACAAGCGATTGTCGCAATCTATTTAGGGTGGGTGATTTAAATGAAATCTACTAAATTTACTCCAATAACAAAAGAAGAAATTGATAGAAAATGGTGGGAAATAGGAGACTTTTTCCGTCGTAATAGTTTATGGATGTTGATGTATTGTACAGGGTGTTGTGCTATTGAGTTACCACCAGCAATGACTTCTGCGTATGACATGGAAAGATTAGGTATGGGGCCAATGGCAACACCTCGTCAAGCAGATGTCTTATTAGTTACTGGTTATTTATCTTTAAAAACACTTCGTCGTTTAATCTATACATACGAACAAATGAGTGAACCTAAATACATTGTTGGATTTGGTAGCTGCACGATAAACGGTGGAATCTACCATGATTCTCCTACCGTTATTAATCAATTAGACCAATACGTTCCTGTTGATGTGTATGTAGCTGGATGTATGCCAAATACAGAAGCAGTAATGAACGGTTTTGTTGATTTAATGGCTTTAATTAAAAGTAAAAAAGCAAATGGTTGGAAAGATTACCACAAAAGAAATGATTGGTATAAACAAAACCAAATTAATGCTCTTGGGGAGGTAAAAGTCCATGACGAATTCCATGAGTAATGTTGAATATATAAATAATTTAGTAGCGCAAAGTTTTAAAGTAAAAACGGAAATAACTGATCAATATCAAGTAAGTTATATCTGTGATAAATCAGACGTTCATGGGTTACTTAGTTTCTTAAAAACTGAGGGATGGAAACAATTATCGTATTTAAGCGCAATTGATTGGATAGACGAAAACGAATTTGAATTAGTTTATATCGTTTTTAACTGGGAAAAACCAGTTCATATCCAAGTTCGCGCTCGTATAGAACGTGAAAATCCGGTAATGAATAGTATCTTACCAATTTTCCCAGGATGTAAATATTATGAAAGAGAAGCACATGAATTCTTTGGGATTAAATTCCCGGGAAATCCAGATTATCATAAACAATTAATTTTAGAAGAGTGGGATGATTTACCACCTCTAAGAAAAGATTTTGATCCGAGAGCTTATAGTGATAAGAAATTTGCGAAACGTGAATATACAGAAACTTTCGTAAATTTAAACAAGCAAAAAAGTAAACAAGAAAAAAGAAAAACAAGAAAAGAAAAAATTGAAAAAGTTCGTAAAGGAGGTAAAAAATAATGAAAGAGATGAAATTATTTTTAGGACCTCAACATCCTGGTATGCATGGTAATGCTTCAGTCCATATGTATGTAGATGGTGATATTATTAAGAGAGCTTTCTTATTACCAGGAATGCTTCACCGTGGATTTGAAAAAGGAATGGAAAGACATTCTTGGGCTAATAATATTAGTTTAATCCCGAGAGTATGCGTAGTAGAACCTGATATTAATGAAATGTGTTTTGCTATGGGAGCAGAAATGCTTTCGGGGATAATTGTCCCAGAACGTGCTCATTATATTAGAATGATTATTTTAGAACTCGCACGGTTAAGTATTCATTTAATGGCTTATGGGGGACTAGGTAGTC
>CBDUWI010000054.1:0-7281 GCA_965370885.1 uncultured bacterium
AAATCGAAACTGTCTGGAAAAGAAGCTTTTGCTTTATAAAGAACAAAAGAATTCTTTTTTTCTTCTTTTTTTTCCATTATTCCTCCCACTTTCCTGTTAGTAACCAATTGGTTATTTTAAAAGTTGTTATTATTTCAAATAAGTTTAATATGTGTTTAAACTTTATCACTTCGTCTACTATTGGTCTTAAAAAATCATTATATTCTTCTACAATTTGAAAAGCAAATGGAGAGGTTGTTAAAGGGCTATAAAAATCTGTTATAACCTTCAAATTAAGGTCTTCCTTGCTTTTAGAAACTATCTGTAAATTTACTCTTTTATCTATTAACGTATTTAATAAAAGTTTCTCAGCTTTACCCTCAACCATTTCTTCTACTAACTTGTATATATCTTTTTCTAATAAAGGGGTTGCAATTAAATTAGTATCATTTATCATCTCTACAAACGATTCTATGTGTTTAATAAAAAGAGATTGTGTACTTTTCTTAATAAAAGATTCTTCTTCTTGTAATAGTCTTATTACTTGTTTTTGAAATTCTTTTTCATCTCTAGCAGCAATACCTAACAAACTCAACATAGCAGAAGATTTAATTTTATCATAATCAAGTAAACTTAACACTATTAGTCTACTGGAAGCTATTCTAAGGGCTGAATAATCAAACGCATCAATAGAAGTTTCATTTTGAAAAACTAAAAGATCCTCTGGTGTTGAAAGCAAAAACTCCTCACTGATATTTTTATTTTTTAAAAGGCTGGTAATATAAAAGTATATACTCTTATATAAAACAAATGGTTTATTCATTTTCTTCTTTCTCCTCCATATTAAAATCTTTCATTGAAATTCTTTTATTATTTTGTTTCTCAATAATAATCTTTTCTTCCTCTGCCTTTTTGGAAGCTTTATCTATATTACTGGTTGGTTTACATTGTATCACACTTGATTTGATTTTGTCAAGATTACTAGTTTCTTCCTCCTTTTTTGAAGCGGGGTCAATAGACTTTATTTCTTCATCCCCATCAACAAGAGGAAGAACTTCTCCTTCAAAATCTTCAGAAGTAGGAATAACTCCTATTATTTCTTCGGGTATTTCTACCACCCCTCCTAATTTTACCCCAAAATTATTAATAAAGCTTCCAAAACTACCTATTATTTTCCCTATGGCAGCTACAACTTCTCCGTTCTTTGATATTTTTGAACCTATATCCTCCGCTAAACCTCCCATATAGGTAGCATTTCTTATTTTTTGCATTTTATAAATTACATTTATAGAGGTTACATATATTTTTGCCTTTTCTGTACTAAACTCCTCATTACGACCTATAACAAATTTTTCTTTTTCTTTATCCTCTAAAAAAGAATTTACTACTCCAACCATATTTAACATCTTCTTTGAATTTTTCATTTTCATTAAATGAGTACCATCTTCTTTGATCCCTCGAGATTTCATTACCTCCTCAATACCTCTTTTTACCCCCTTAAAATATTCTTTCCACCTATCATCTCTAGAGTTTGAATAAAGGTCTTCAAAAATATAATGAAACCTATCTGTGCTTCTAAATTCTTCTTCTGTTTCTATTAATTTATAAAATACATCATTCCAAGTTTTACTAATATTCACATAGGAATGCACCATAGTAATAACATAAGCGACTGCTCTCCCAAAATAATAGGTTTGTTTATTAGTCATACTATCTCGCATTTATAACCCTCCTTTAAAATGCTTTTCTAAATTCTTAAGTAGCTTTAATTGCATGGCATCTTCACTTGATAAGCTATTCTTAATAATATTCTTAAAATAATCCTCTGCTGTTTCTCTATTTCTATGTAAATGTTTTACTTTAGTTTCAGACAAATCACATGGATCTAAATCTTTTGGTGCTTTAACAACTGTTAAATCAAAAGGAAAATTACTTCGATTTAATACATAATGAAATACTAATTCTAAGGTTTTAATCCTTCCAGGTAAATCTCCGTCTAAAAATAGGGCTATTTCCTTAGCATCTTTAAACTCTTCTTTTAATTTATAAATATCAAACTCAGTTCCATTAGTAGGTATTGAAGGTAAATCAGCTTGTATAAGTCTAAGCTTATCAGTTATACCCTCCGTTAATATAATAGAGTCTGGGTAAGATCCCCAATGAAAAAACTGGCTTCGATTTGGATTGAGCTTCCAAATAATATGCTTTGAATTAAAACTATTTATGGTAGTATTCCTTAATATCCCTAAAAAAGAGTTAACTGAGTAATCTTTATAACTAGGAAATATTAAGGCATTATTTACTCCGCTTAAAACTTGTTTTATTTTAGGTACTAAACCAGCTCTTGGTAAAATAGTTATCATTCCAGGGGGCAACAAACCCGCTGTAAGAAGTTGGATAGAGCTTAAACCTATTCTTTTTCTATTCAAGTACCTTGATATAAACTGTTTATTTTTAGGGTCTTGTAAAAAACTTCTAGAAAAAGCTAGTATGTCTTTCATTATTTTAGCTATTTCTAATTTATCTAATATTTCTTGTTCCAGTTTTTCTTGGTTGTCCATTGTTATGATCATCCTAAACACCTTTTTTACTTGTTATAATTTTTTATAATTATACAAACTTATCAAGTTTTAACTAATAATCGAAACGGAGTATCTCGAAGTACTATCTCAGCTTCTTCTAACACATTCAAATACTGGTGACCAAAATATACAATTAGTTTACCTTCGTTTTTTGACAGTTTTACACGTGTCAAACTTGTATATAAAGCTCTGGAGTCAAACCTTCTTAGATTTCGCCTACTCACCGTTTCTTTAGGGGTTGGGTTTTGATAAAGTGCTCCCAAAAAAGGTACTACTACGAAAGGGAATTCGTCACCTTGAAGCTGGTGAATATTACAAGCCCATGCCAACCCTATATCTCTAATTGTGATTCTATTAATAGGTATATCATAGAAGTCTTGAATGTCTCCGGTATATTTCACAAACTTAAGATACTTTTCCCCATCTATTTTAGACACACCTTTAAAATGTATAAAATCCCCGATATTTAATCCATATTTACGAAGCCTTCTAGATTTTATCAAATAAGGAACATCTCTAATTAAAAAAATCTTTTTAAAATCCACCTCTGATATAAATCTTTTTAAAGAAGCACTATCTTCTATACTAATAAAATGATTTATTGCTTCATTAATCTCAATCTTTTTATCATCCGAAGCGTTTAAATATTGTTTTTCTGGAATAGAATGTACTATTTCGATATTAGTATTAGTTTTTATATTATGCTTATCATCATAGAACCTCATACCTAATAATATAAATAAAATAAGCTTATTTAGTCTTGTACTACTGCTTATAAAATACTCTTCTAAGATACTTTGTTCCTTCCTATATTGAGTTATAATTTTAAACTTATGGCTATTTTTTATGAATAAATCAATTAAAATCTTATTTATGTCAAATTCTTTTTTCTTTTCTGTTAATTTAAACAAAGGTGTATAAAGTTTTTCTTTTTTTCCTTTAAAGAAAGAACCAACTTTAGAACTACTATCGGCATTAGTAGATAAAAACTTATCTACATTTATTTCTTTTTTAAGAACCGCCTTACAGAGATCTTCTATAATTCTATAAATAAATCTATAACTATAATCTATACATTCTTGTTGTGTTCCATAATATAAATCCCCTTTTACTAAGGAATCATCAACTGGATTAATTATAATATTATCTTCGTCTTTTCCTACCTTTTTAATCGCTAATAAATAATCTTTTGCTATTTGTCTATCTTTTATTTCAAACCTCATTTGACGGATTGTTTCAAAAAACTTAGATAACTCTTTATCTTTACCAAATCTTACTGATTCTTTAAGGTCAACCATAGGTAAAATAGTTAATAGATCTCCAAAGAAGTCTCCTATACCTATTGAAATTAGTTGTGCATAATCTCCAGAAAACACAGTCTTTTCTAATAATTGGTAGAACTTCTCATCTCCATATAGATTTATTAAAGTGGAAATGAGTAAATTGAATTTATCTAAAGATACCATTCCAATTTCATCTATAATAATAAATAAACGATCAGCTTTCTCTAATTTTGCTAATAAATTTTTATTTTGTGAAGACATTACCTCCCAAACAAATAAATCTATCGTGCTAACCCATAAATTTTTATGATTATTAAGAAGTTTTATTTTATTCTTCTCATCCTCTTGCTTACTCAACAACTCTTTAATATCTCTATCTGAATACAAATTATTCATAATGTATTCATTTAATTTATTTACAGCTTTGTTTGTAAAAGATAATAATAAAAATAAAGGAGCTTCTTCCTCTTTGTCTGTTTTATCTATAATATTAGATACAAATTTTGTTATTGTATAAGTTTTACCTGTACCAGGACGGCCAGATAAAACCAATATATTTTTATAAATCAGATTAATCATAGCAGCTGTTTGATCTTTTGTAAAAGTATTCATTGTATCTAATAAATAGCTATATTTATCTGATGTAGTTTGTTTAGAGACTCTCTTTACAAAACTTTGTAAAAATTGATTGAGTTTATAATCAGACTTCAAACAAATATAATCGTTTTCTATATGACATAAAACGTCTAAGTTTTTTATTAAATCTTTCAGTTGGGGTTCGATTTTTAAGGTTGAAGAATAATTTTTTATTATAGAAGGAAGAACATTTATATTAGTATTAAAAGCACTTCTTAACGATATAAAATCCCCCTCAGCATTCATCATAAACTCTCTTACTTTTATTATATACCTCAAACTTTCAATCACGTCTTCTACAGCTAATAAACTACTTCCTGGAACAAGCTGGGTTTCTGATGGCAACGTTTTTCCTAAACTAGTTGTATCTGGAATTGTTCTTCCATTTTGGAGTGTTTTGAAAACATATAATAAATAAACTTTGTGTAGCAATGTCGCATATTCTGTTTGTAGTTCTTCATTTCCTGTAAGGTTTATTAATTCTTTTATAACAAAGCTTAAAATAACCTCCATAAAAAATATTGGTACTATTGAGTTAGCACTTTCAAATATCAACGAAAAGGTAAATGGATTAATCAATATTACTTCAATTAATTTATCCCTATTAAAATTAAAATTGTCCTCTTGTAATACATAATCTATTTCTTGTCCTAGGGAAAAATATTTATCTTTAAGAGTAGGAGATCGTTTTAAAAACTCTTCTTCAACTTGTATATTGTAATCAGCAATACTACCAACTAAATTTTTATTAGATTTCATATATATACAAGTAATATTGTTAAAAATATATTTTAGATATTCTTCTACACCTATATATTTTATTACCCCTCTTATTATTTTTTCTGAAAACCCTTTAATATCGTAGTTAATATAGTCACATGTATATAGTATCTTATCTGTTTGTTTTATTTCAATAAGCCCACTTTCGATTTCTTCCTCTGTTTTATTCATAAACACCCCTCTTGGGTATACAGAGTAAAAATATAAATCCCGTTTGCCTATCTTTTCAGTATCTTCTGTTATAGAAAAGTTTACATCTATTTCTGTTTTTATATATTCTAATAAAGTTGGTAGAATACTAGACCCATCTCTTGAAGCCTCTTCATATAAGCTTTTAGTTTTAACTTCAAAAGTATCAAATACTACCCAACATTCTTTTTTACTATACTCCTCAATATCGTAAGTTTCAAAGTAGAGAACTTTGTTTTTTAGAGCTGCTATATGCCTTTTAAAGGTTGGTTTTTCCTCTACTAAAGCTTTATTGTTATCTAACAAAATCTCTGTAAACATCAGATATTTTGATAAACTTCCTTCTCGTTTAATTAAATATGGAATACCTTTTAATATCATCTACACCTCTTCTACAATTACTTTATAAATATTTTAATAAATTATAGGAAATTTGTCAAAGTATTTTATTTAATTAGATAAATAGATTTATTATTTAAACCATCTTTTCCTAAAAACATAAACACTAAATCACCATCGTGCACAGTATACCCAAATCGAGCAAATAAATTAACCACATTAGAAGTTCCTTTAGGTATCTTATCAATTGGTATTACCAAACCTTCTATTTTTACACCACTTCTTAAAATCCCTGCAAACATATACTGTCTTCTTGTGGTTTTAATATGCTGGTCTAAAGAAGACACGTTTATCTTATTCATAAACCTACTAGGTAATAAACCATAATTTGTCTGTCCTATTTTAATCTTAGAATCAGGTCTCGTAAATTTTACAGTGTGAATCATAGCTTTATTATTACGTAGAAACTCTGATAATATTATATTAATAGACCCATTTCCTCCTTGAACATCATCTATAAATCTCCCCATCTCTTTTATAATTTTAAGGTGAAAAGAAGTTAATTCTACAACAGAAAGTATGGCTGTTAATTTATTTATAGTTGAAGTTTCAAAACTATCTAACAAAAGGGTTGCTTCTTCTTTTTTAAACCCTAATAAATTTAACTTATCAAATAACAACGCTAAACTAAAGTGTATATTGTCTGAAGAGGTTTTATTTTCACAGGTCTTTTTAAAACTTAAAAAGTCTGCTTTATCTTCGTGTATCTGATCATTAATATTCTTTTTAAACTCTAATTGGGATTGCATTTTAGTTTCTTCTGGTTCCGCATCTAAAATTTCACTTTCTGAGTTATTTTTTAAATCATCCCAAAAATCTTTTCGTTTGTTTTTTAACCCTGAAGTAAACGATTCCATTTTAGAATCACCTGCTACTTCAACACTACCCCCTTTTCTAACACTACCAACACCTGGTTTTATTACCGGTGGAGCAAACAATACTTCCTCTAAATTAGAAGACATTTGAAACCCTGCCTCTTCGTATTCTTCTTCGTCTTCAGAATCAGAGTCATCTAAATCATCTTCGTAAAACTCCTCCTGATTGTTGTGGTCTTCTTGTGTTTGAAAAATAGATTGTTTCTGTTTAAAAGAATCTACTTGGGGAGGGAGTTGTTCTTCTTGAATAAACTCTTGATTCGGAGGTATACCACCAATAGACTTATTATTAATACTCGTATTATCTTTGGAGAACGAATTATCTTTAGTATCAGCTTCTCTTTCCAACCCATCGTCTTTCTCCTCAAATAATTTTTGTTCTATATGTTCTTCTGTTATTGGTCTTCGCCTTATACGACTTTTAGGTTTTGGAGGGGTATTGGAAGCCTCCTCAAAAAAATCAGTAAAATCAGGAGGGTCTAATACCTCACTACCATCTGTTTTTGGCACTTTAAATACTCCTTCGTCTTCTACTCCTACCTCTATATCCTCATCTTC
>CBDUWI010000055.1:0-7247 GCA_965370885.1 uncultured bacterium
TTTCCTGAATAATTAATTTATAGTTTCGGTATCTAGAAGGAAGAATATTCCCCGCTTCTAATTCTTGTTTGACTTTACACTTTGGTTCATTCAAATGATGGCAACCCCTAAATTTACATTCGCTAGATAATTCAAAGAAGTCAACAAAACAATCCGGAACGTTCTCTTCTTTTATATCAATAAAATCAAGTTTTGAAAACCCCGGAGTATCCGCTACTAAACCTTCAAATAATTCATACATCTCTGAATGCCTTGTTGTATGCTTTCCTCTTCCTAATGCCTTTGATATAATGTCTGTTTTAAGATTGAAACTAGGTTCAAGTACATTTAACAAACTAGATTTTCCTGCACCTGTTTGTCCAGCGAAGACATTTATTTTATCTTTAAATAACTCTTTAAAATCATCGGCGCCTTCTTTTGTAACTGTACTAGTATAAATAACTTGATAAAATGTTTCATAATACTTCATATCTTCTTTTAACTTATTTAATTCTAAATCATTCATTAAATCTACTTTTGTAATAACGATAATTGGCGTAATGCTTTCGTGTTCAATCAATAATAAAAAGCGATCTAATAAATTGAAACTAAAATCAGGCTCTTTACAACTATTTATTAATATTGCTTGATCAATATTAGCAAGTGGTGGTCTATTTAGACTGTTTTTTCTTTCTAGTATTTCCATAATAAATTTACCATCATATAATACATTATCACCAACCATTGGTGATTCATTTGTATGACGAAACTTCCCACGAGCTTTTAGCTCATGAGAATTTTTGTCTTCATCTCTGACAGTATATAAACCACCAGTTAATTTTGTTATTAAACCTTTTTTCAAATTATCCTCCTAAACTTGGTACATTTTCATCGCTTCTTGTAAAGAGATTTTATTTAAATTTCTTTTAGCGGTAAATGCACCAATGTAAAATATCGTTATAAATATTAATATACTAATTACTCCATGCCATATTTCAAATTGTAATGGGAACATTATCCCATAATATTGTGCGAATAATAAAGTCATCATCTCGAAGCTATAGTACGCAATCGGAATTATTATTAAGAAAATAATTATTCCGTAAAATAAATAACCACCAAGAATCATCTTATCTATCTCTTTGTTATTATAACCTATAACCTTAAATAATGATATATTATAGAAATTATCCTCAATCGTCAAAACAGTTAAAATGTATATAATTATTGATCCTATAACAACAGAAGTACCGATTAACATCGTAAACATGACATCAAAATATTTTTGCATTTCTTTTGATTGATCAACAATCGCTTTTGTACTAATAATAGATAAAAAATCAGCAGCTAATAACTCTGTTTCTGAATATACTACATTGAAATAATCACTATCGTCTACTAAAAGCGTACCTAATTCAGTTCGATTTATGTATGCTTTGTTTCCAACATATTCTTCAGTAATATCTATTACCTCTATATTTATAGAAACATCTCCTACTTCAAGAAGTAATTCATCACCAATATTGAAGCCTTTAGTTAAACTTAAAGATTTAGTTATGATTAAACCTTCTTCAAGTTTTGATGTAATATCATTTCCTTTACCATCGATAAGGGTATGGATACTTGAATCAGAATTTAGTCCGACTAAATATGTTTCTTCATTATTTAAAATTACACTAGGAATTTCAATCACTTTTTCTTGAGTGCCTGTTGGTTCCTTACATGGTGTTAAATAATCACAATAACCGATATAATTATGATCTGTATTGTCATAGTAATCAACGGTAATTTTATTAAATAAATTCACCATTGATAAACTTAATAAAATTAAATATGCAGCAAAAAACATACCCATCATAAAAACTAAAAACTTGACGATATTACGATATAATAATAAATGCTTAATTTTTTTAGAAATTCGTAATCTCTTTAAATATTTTCCCATTCTTTTTGTGATAAATGTCGAACTAGCAGAAACCTGTGGATTTAATAATGCAACAGGTTTTTGATTCAATATTCTCAAAATAATAAAATAACTTAAAATTAATAAAAATAAGAAAGGCACAATTACTGCCACAAGTAAAGTATCAAATGTTTGCTCGATTTCAATACTAGGTAATAAATAGTATTCTAAGAAAAGATTTTTCATTGGGTTTGCAGCTAACACTCCAAGGAAATAACCAAGTATTATTGCTGGAAAAGATAAAATTGCAATAAAGAATATATATGGCAATGTGATTTCATTATTTGTATATCCCATTGATTTCAATATTCCGATTGGTCCTCTTTGCGATTGAAGGACTTTAGATACCATAATCCCGACAATTAAAATAGCTATTGAAGCGATGATAATGCTTAGTCCTAAAGATCCACCTTGTCCACCCTCTATTTCAGCGTAGATTGCCCCACTTCTCATATTGTTTGCTGTTAGTAATATATTAGTTATGAAAGGCAAATCGCCATTATCTCTAAAAGTATCAATAACTTTTTCTTCAAATTCACTTTTAGAATAACCATCAGAAAATACTCCAGCTATTTCAAAACTAACATTTTCCGGGAAGTTTTCAAATTCAAGATCTGTAACTAAACCAACGGATTGTGTTTTATTATCGATAATAAAATTAGATGAAAATAAAGCTAAACTATAATCAGGAAATAATACAAATCCCGTAATTTTATATTCTTTTGAATTTATTTCAATATTATCGTTAATAACTAAATTATTCTTTATTGCGAAAGCTTCTGAAATTGCTATTTCATTATTATTTTTTGGAGCAACTCCAGAAACAAAATAACTTAAATTAATAACTGATGTTTCTTTTAAAAATCTTATTTTATAAGAATCACCCTCAAAATCAAAATAAATATCTTTATGCTCCCTCAATTCTATTGTAATGTCTGTATATTCGCTTCTAATCAAATTTAATCTATAATCCATTACATTATAATAGCAAGCGCTATTAACGTTTTTAAGAGCGCTTAAAGTATATATAACTTCAGTTACAACACAATTGTTAGCTATATATTGATAATCATCTTCAAGGAGTAAATCAAGAGTAAAAATCGCAAAATCTTCTTGATTTGCAGTATCAAAATACTCTTCTGTAGGTTTTAAGATTCCTGATATTCCATAATCCATTGTTGTATAAATAAAACTACTTAATGTGATAATTACTCCTAGTAATAGTAATTGGACATATTGTTTCATTAATGTTCTAAATACATTTTTAAATAACATTTTATCCCCAACTAATTTCTTTTGCTCTTAGTTTGTTTTTATTTTCTAATATTTCTACAAGTTCACCAGAGTTTAATTTAATAATACGATCAGCCATTACACCAATACTAGGATTATGAGTTATTAAAACAACAGATGTTCCATAAACTTCATTTAATTTTTGTAAAATACCTAAAATCTCTTTTGCCATTTCTTCATCAAGGGCACCTGTTGGTTCATCGCAAAACATGATTTTAGGGTTTTTAACAACAGCACGAGCAATACTTACGCGTTGTTGTTCCCCACCACTTAATTGAAAAGGATATTTATCAGCTTGATCTAAAAGCCCAACTTGCGTTAATACTTCTTCAACAGTAAAAGGTAATAAACTTACTTCTCTACCAACTTCAACATTTTCTTTGACACTTAGAGTTTGTAGTAAATTATATTGCTGGAAGATAAAGCCGAGATTATCTCTTCTAAATTTCGTTAGCTGTTTTGAATCCATACTACTAATAACATCTTTATCTATTGTGATTACTCCGCTTGTAGGTGTATCTAAACCACTAATTACATTTAACATCGTGCTTTTACCACTACCACTTGGACCAAGTAGAACAATAAATTCTCCGTCTTTTACTTCTAAAGAAACATCTTTAACTGCGTAAGTTTTTACTTCGCCAGTTTCGTAAATCTTTGTTACATTTTCTAATTTTATTGACATATTGTTTCCTCCTTTACATATCCTTTTAATAGCATTTCTATTTTTTTTGTAATTTTTTCGTTAACTTCTTCTTTAGTTACTAATTTATCATAAAAATAAATTAAAAATTCATAAACCATGGTCGCAAATATCATTTCACTTAAACATGAAGCATTTGTTTTTACTAAAATACCTTTTCCAATTAATTCTTCTAAATATTTAGTAAGATCTTCCATATATTGAAAATCTAGCAAAGCAAATTTCTTAAATAAATCTGGTCTATTTTTCGCCATTTTGATTGATTCAATTCCCAGTTCTATCATTACTCCTCTTGGAATATTTAATACTTGATTTGTTATCCTAAAGACATTTTCACAAATTGCCGAAACAACATTATCTTCATTCTGCTTAATAAATTCTTCTTGAATAGAGTTTTCAATATAATAATTATAAAAAACCTCAAAGAAAATTTCGCTTTTAGAATCAAAATAATTAAATATAGTACCTTCTGCAATGCCGACTTCTTTAGCGATTACTTTAATTGACGTCTTGTCATAACCTTTACTAAAAAATAGATTAGAAGAAATATTTAGAATCTTTTCTCTTACTTTTTCTTTTTCTTCTTGAGAAATCCGAGCCATATCATTCCTCCTTTTTATTTATAATTTTTATATGAGCATACTCATATTATAGAATAACTTTTAATTATTGTCAAATAAAAATGCCTTGGAAAAGGCATTTTTTTGTTTATGATATTTTATTTACTTGTAAAAATCTTCTTCAATAAGTTTTGTATCTTTTATTTTTACTTGCGTTGGTTGTTCATCTTTAAGTTTTAAGTAAATTCTTCTTAGCTTGAACTTTTAGTTCGTGAATTTCCAATTTAAAACCCTCCTATATTTTTTTACTTCTTAATTGCCCACAAGCTGCATCGATATCCGATCCTTTTTCACGGCGAAGAGTTGCGTTAATTCCTCTGCTCTTAAGTTTAGTATAAAACATATTTGCTCTTTCTTCATTACTTCCTTTTAAATTAAATTCTTTAACCTCATTATATCTAATAAGATTTACATAACAGTTCATTCCTCGTAATAAATCAGATAGTTCATTTGCTTGCGCTATATTATCATTTATATCTTCTAGTAAAATATATTCAAAAGTTACTCTTCTATTAGTTTTAGCTATATAATCTCTAGCTGCTTGAATTAGTTGTTCAATTGGATATGTTTTATTGATTTTCATTAATTTAGATCTAATTGCGTTGTTTGGTGCATGTAAACTTATAGCTAAATTTACTTGTTTTGGTTCTTCGCTAAATTTAACTATTTTCGGAACGATTCCACTAGTAGATACTGTTATATGTCTAGCACCAATTTCTAAGCCAAATGGCGAATTTATTATATCGATAAATCTCATAGTATTATCGTAATTATCAAATGGTTCTCCAATTCCCATCACCACGATATGACTAACTCTTTCTTGAGAAATCTCTTGGACTTTTAAGACTTGTAAAACTATTTCATAAGCATGCAAATCTCTTATTTTCTTTTGTAGGCCTGATGCACAAAAACCACAACCAATATTACATCCTAGTTGTGTAGTAACGCAAACACTATTTCCGTAATCATGTCTCATTAGTACTGTTTCGATTAAATTATTATCTTCTAATGCAAATAAGAATTTCTCTGTTCCATCTTCTGAGATTTGATGAGAATCAACTCTCAAATCAGAAAATGCAAAGTTTTCGATTAAGAAACTCTTTAATTTTTTACTTATATTGCTCATATTATTAAAGTTTAAAACGCCTTTTTTATAGATCCATTCAAAAATTTGTCTCGCGTTAAATTTTTTAAAATCAAAACTAACAAGCATTTCTTCTAAATCTGTTAATGTATAATCATATATCTTTTCCATAAAATCACCCACATCGTTTTAACATATTTAAATAGTAAAGCATTTATCTATTTTTAGCTACTTTTTTTCTTGAAAATGCTCTTTAAAAAGCGATAAATAACTTTTCGATTTGTTAGCCAGTAAATATGTTTTTTCCCTTTAATCATTTTTTCGACTAAGAAAGGTGTAACTTCTTCAACTTTGTTTCCTAAAATATTAAATATTTTTTCACTTTCTTTTGTGCTATTACTCATTAACAAATCAGTAAATACCATTCCTGGAGAGATAGTTCCAACAAAGATATCGTTATATTCTTTAAGTTCTTTGTTAGAAGCTTTACTAAAATATCTTAATAATCTTTTAGAAGATCCGTAAATCACTGTTTTAGGAATAACTCTCCCGTCGCTTCCTAATCCTTCCATATTGTAAATAATTCCTGAGGTTTGTTTTTTCATTTCATTAATAGCAACTTTGGTTCCTTGAATCATTCCTAATATATTTATATCAATTACTTTTTTAATTTCTTCTATCGGTAAATCACTTACTGTGCTATAAGCATGACTTACTCCAGCGTTATTAATCCAAATATCAATAGAACCAAACTTATCACAACTTATAACTTTAGCGGCTTCAATTTCTTCGATGTTTCGGACATCACAAATAACACTTAAAAAACTTCCTTTTAAGTCTTTTAAAGCATTATCAATCGACAATTGGCTTGTTCCTGTAAAAGTAACTTCGTGTCCTCTTTTTAAGAACTCTTTAACTAATCCTTTGCCAATTCCTCTCGTACCACCGGTTATAAATATATGCATCTTGTAACCCCCTAAACGCATCTATTTAAATTATAGCATATCCTGTTAAAAAAAAGGTACTATTCAATTGAATAGTACCCATATCCGCTATATGTGTGTTTTTATATTTAGCTTATTATTCAGCGATTTTATCAAATTTGTTTAATATTAGTGCTGCAATACCATATAAAGCTCCGATACTTGCAACGAATAATCCTATTGCCATTGTAAGTTCAGTTCCATCTACCATCATAGTCCCCATAGTAGCTGGAAATGCTGAATTTAATGCATTTAATGAATTATACATTGATTCTATACCAGGTAATTTTGTAGGAGCAGTGAACCAAATTGTCCAAACACCTACAAATACTAATCCAAATGAACCGTATAATAACCATTTTTTTACATCTTCTTTGAACGTCACTAATAAAACACCTGCAAGAGTAGCTAAGATAGGTATTAATCCTAGAAGTCCAGAAAGTAGTGAGTTACCTGTACCATTCTCTTCAATTAAGTCCGTTGCATTTGATTCAGGTATTCCTAGTGCAACTAATGTATCAGTTACATCGTTTGTTGGGATTTTTGTAAATAAATTTTCCCACATTAAGTTCCAAATAGTTGTAGTTGATTCTTTATCAACACCGAGTGCAGGTACAGCTGT
>CBDUWI010000056.1:0-7176 GCA_965370885.1 uncultured bacterium
TGGATTTTAGTGAAAATACTGCATTTAATAAAAATTTCGGTACTTTAGGAACTGAAGTTTGTGTAGGAAACGATGCACGATTATCAGATGCTAGAACTCCGTTTGCTCATGTGTTGGCAACTACTGGACCTCATAGTGATGCATTACCTTTAACCGATTTAGATTCTTGGGTTGCTGGTTCTATAATAATAGGAGGTGTAGTAGATTGGGAACATCTTGTAAAAGGAGCTGACACATATGTTTTAAAAATGGGTGCTACATATCCAGCTTGGGGACAAGTTGCTTGGGGAGAAGTGACTGGAAAACCTACCGAATTCACACCAATTTCTCATAACAATACTTACCATTCCGAAACCTATGTTACTGCTGCAGGTGCTGTTTCTGCTATTGAAACAGATGACACCATCTATACTAAAACAGAGGTAAATACTAATACTTATACGAGAGCGCAAGTAGACACAGCAGTAGCAACTAAAGATACAAAAGAAGAAGCTCACGCTTACGTCGAAGCCACTGCTCTAACTATGACACAAGATATAACTTTTAAAGCTACTCAACTTTTTGATGGTGTAGATGTATCAGGTATTCCAGCAACAGGAACAGCAGTAGAAGAAAGGTTTGACGAGCAAGGTGAGGCATTCCCTGGTCCTGGAAGCGAAGGAGACCTATTGTAGAGTAGAGCTGACGATTCTTGGTATAGATGGAACGCTGAAGCAGAAGCGTGGATAGAAGTAGGCGTAATGGGAGCGATAGCAAGTTCAACAGATAACTTAGGAAACCATACAGCCACTACAACTTTAAATATGGCTGGTCAGAAAATAGATAATGTAGGTCATATTCAAGGCGATGGTTATATATATTTCGCCCCAAATAACGATACAGACGATGAATTAGTATTTAGAACAGTTCTTCATGAAATACGAATATGGCAAGAAGGATCTACTACGACTACTGAAGTTGGTTATTTAGGACATAGTTATAGCGCTACAACTCCTTTTAGATACATATACGCGAAATATTTAGTTGATGACGATGGAACATTAGGAAGTTATTCAGAAGTAGACGATTTACAATTAATTAGAGACCTTAAAGAGTACAAAAGAGAGAAGGCGTTAAGTCCAGAATATCCATACGTAAAACGGAAAGTGTGGGACATGAACACGTTACCTTGGATTAAGGCACATAACAAAATAGATAAAATGGCTAACGATGACAATAAAAAACGCTATGCTCTACCAATTGGTGCGAGAGACGGTTTCTTGTTATCAGCTTTAAAGAAATTATTAGAAAAGATTGACATTATGGAATTAAAAATTAAAGAATTAGAGGGAAAGTAAGATGGGTTTTTTTCCGACAGACGCAGTAAACGACCAAGAAGTAGGACCAAATGCAAATGGTTCTTACTTTAAATACGTAGCAGCAGATAATAAATGGATTTTAATTCCAAATGCTGACGTTTATACCGAGGCAGAAGTCGACGCTTTTAAATTAAATAAATGGGTTGCTCCAGATGGTCCTATTGCTATGAACTCTAAAAAGTTTACTGGGTTAACGGCTGGAACAGGCGCTGGAGACTCGGTTAGATTTGAACAACTTCATGCCGAGGGTCATGTATTAGCAACAACTGGACCGCATACAGGTACTTTACCATGGACAGATTTAAATAAAACTGGTTCGAGTTTAGCTCACTTAGCAACGAGAACACATGCAAGTTTGTCAGATGCACCTACCGATGCTCATCATGTTAGATATGCGAATTCTGAAGCTGTTCAAGCAGTAGAAGATGCTGGATTAGTAATGGAAAATCCAATAGATATGAAAACAAACTTATTAACCGTTGGAGATTCAGCAGATACTTCCGATCCAATAACTCTTATTGAATTTGAAACCGAAAGAGCTTGGTATTTTAGAAAGAGAAGTACTGGAGCATCAACAAATTTAAGGTTAGAATGTGATACTTCTGGAGAAAACTTTGGTATTGGTTATACGAATCTACCAATAATAACCTTTAATACAAATGTAGTAGATGCAAGTCAAACCATTAATGCTTTATCTCATAAGATTTTAAATTTAGCTAATGGTAGTGGAGCTCAAGATGCAATGGCTTTTGGACAAAAATATACTAACGCTAATGCTGTTACTGCTGTAGAAACTGACGGATTAGACTTTGCAACGACAAAAACATTAGGATTTGTTGACGATGAAGCTGGTGTTTTTATAGATAGAATTTATGACGAAAACAACATGACTTCTGATGACGAACACGGGTTAGCAACGCAACAAAGTATAAAAGCACACGTTGCAGCTGAAATTGCTGGAGCTGGAGCGTTTAACCCCCCAATAGGTTTTATAACGATGTACTCTGGTAGTTGGACAGATAACACAACGATACCAGGCTGGTATAAGTGCGACGGAAACAACGGCACGGTTAATTTAGTTGATAAGTTCGTAAGAGGTGGTGCGACATCTGGAGCATCTGGTGGTTCTGACAATGCTGTGGTTGTAAGTCATACTCATGGTATTAAGGCTTATCCTGATGGTACGCAAAGTTATAAAATTAAGAAATTCAATACTCATGGAAGTGGATATACTACCGTAAATACCAATAGTGCAGGGGTTTCTGGAGTAGGAGCTAATAAACCAGCGTATTACACGCTAATATTTATACAAAGAATAAGTTAAAAAGGAGTTTAAAATGACTGAATTGGAAGATAAAGTTGATAGGATGGAGGAAGTTCTTAAAGTGTGTTTTAGGTTGGCTCGTGCGCTTAGAATGAAGTACAACAAAACTACTAAAGTTTTCGACTCAAATTTCGAAACGTTTGAGGGAGTTATAGACCAGAACATTGCCAACGTAGACAAAATAGTTAAAAAGATTCAAGAATTAATAGGTGAAGACTCTTCAAAGGAAAAATTGCCCGAAATAGAAGAAGACGAATACACTAAGAGGCTTTACCTGTAAAAAATTAAATGTAAAGATTTAAATAAAAATTATACTATATAATTAATAAGAAAGTATTACAAACGAAAATGATAAACTATACAAAAAAGTTGGTTAATTATGGGCGGATTTCTCGTTGATTTAGACACTGGAAATCCTGTTTTGGATGTAGACACTGGTCTTTTAATACCTGTGGATGACGAGACAGCAGTAAGACAAATTATCTTTATGTTATTAAATTGTCGACCTGGTTCTGAAATAATGCATCCTTATTATGGGTTTGATCTCGAGTCAGCTTTACGACTCTCGGATATGAACGAAAGCGAAATGTTCATAGAAACTCTTTTAGCCGATGCTTTAGATCCAAAAAAAGAAAAATTAATATCTAATGTAAATTATATTAAAGCTACGAGAGATGAAACCGATCCGAGAAAAATGAATGTTACTATTAATTTAGATACAATAACTGGGCAAAATATTACAATAATGGAAAGTATGGGTGAATAAAATGAGTTATGGTTACAACGATGACGGTTTTACTAAAAAAAGTATTACCGATATAATACTCGAAAAAGAAGAAGAAGCTAAAAATATTTTTGATGTTCCAAATTATTCTATATCCGATCATTTATGGCAGTGGTTAAAGATAGTATGTCAAGAAAGGTTAGAAATAGAAACAATGAACGAAATAGCTGCATATATGTTAGATATTCAAAATGCTGTGGGTGCGTTTTTAGACAAACACGGTATAGAATGTGGGTTACCACGTAAAGGATCTACGAAAGCAGAAGGATATGTCGAAATGATTATTACTATACTTGATGCTAGTATAACTATTCCACTCGGAACAAAATTCGTTTCAGCACTAAATACTTATATATCTGAGAGAGATACAGTAGCTCCTCTCATATTAGAGATGACAAAAACAAAGAATGGTATTTCTTACGATTACTTTCCAACTTATATTGATGCTACAACAATAACTGGTATAGATGAAATAAAATTAAGTAACGGCAATGTTGTAGATTCATCTTATTATAGTGTCGATTCTACTTACTTAAATAACATTATTTGGCTCGATAGTTCTAAAAATTTCTTAGAAGAGGGAGAAAAGTATACTATAAAGTTTATTGGTAATATGACGATTAGAATCGAAGTTTCTTCCCAAGGAACTGGATCTACATCAAATGCTTTAATAGGCGATGTAACAAATTGTACTGATTTTGTAGGTTATTCAGTTACGAATAAATCTGCAATTGATGGTGGGTTAGACGAAGAAATAGATGTTAACTATAGGAAAAGGTTATTATCTGCTAAAAGAAGAAGTTTTACGCTTGGTTCTGTAAAAGATATTATTTTAGAGATCGAAGGTGTAAGAAGTGTTAAAGTTTATAATAGTATGGGTGTTGATCAAACAAGTATATCAGAATGGGATAATAAAAGTACTGGTCAAATATTAAAAATAACTGGTCAAAGACCGTTGTATTCGCAATCGTTTGTGCCAGGAGATTTAGTTGCAACATTAGGAAGAATAACTCTATGGGGAAAACCTTGTGAGTTACCTCCTCCTATTTACATGGGTGTAAAAAGCGATTCAATTAAGTATGGTACTGGTATTTATTTTGATTATAAAAAAGTAAAAAGAACAGATCTAGATCCTACTTCAACTGGATTTAAAAACATTCCATTTAATATAAAATATAATGATCTCGATAAAACGAAGACATATCGATTTGATTTATGGTGCGAAGATCCAGGAGGAAATTTTGAATGGAATAGTAACTATTGGGAAATAGCTACTTCAGATGAGGGTTATAGATCAGATATAAGAGGAACTTTATTCTCTATTGATAATGCTACTGGGTATAATGATATGGGAACAGATGTAGTTTTTAAAACTCATTTTAATGGCGCTGGTTTTAATGTTATTATTTCTACAGAAGATGGTTATGGATTTAACAACATTAAATTAGATGTAGTAGAAAAGTTAGACGATGTAGAAAATGGCGGACATTCACCAATTTGTATTCAATCTTACATTACAGAAGCTGAAGAAGTTTTAATTGATATTAAAGCTACAGTATATATTTCTGAATTAGCAGATTTTGCTGTAGTAAGAGCTGAAATTGAAAACAATATAGAAAGTTATTTAGAAAATTTAAGTGTAGGCGATAATGTTGTTTACGCTAAAATTCACAACGAAATAATGAAACATAGACAAGTTATAAATTTGAAGGAATTATTAATAAAACGAGAAGACACAGGAAGTTATGATGAATTAGATTTACCTATTTTAGATAGTGAAATACCAGATCTTGGATCAAGTTCGTTCCAAAGAGGATAAGATGCGTACAAAAGAAATAATTAAATTAATGCCCACACAGTTTAGACAAATGTCAGACAATCCACTTAATACTGGGCATTACCTTCCTATGCTAGGATATTGGACAAAAGCAGAAGGATATGTAAAGAAACAATCTTTAGTTTACAAGAGCGAATCTTTAGCATGTCCTATAATAGCTGTAGTTCACGATAGAGTTGGTAAAGAAGATGTTGTTCTTACGATTACAGCTAAAACTTCTGATTTGGTTGTAGATATAGAAGGAAATCCAATATTAGAAGAAAAGAAACAAGGAGATTATACGATTAAAAGGAAAAAATACACACCGACAGAAACAACTATCGAAACTACTTTAACGATACCTAGATTTACACGACAGTGGGCTACATTTTTATTAACTGGGTTAGGTAAAAATGTATATGAGATAAGTTCTATTACAGATAATGTTGATTACGATACAAGTAAAATAGAATTTTATGCTTTAGCTTCTACTGGTTCTAAAATTATATATTGGTTGGGACTACATAAACTCGCCGAAAGTTTAAGGGATATTTTTCAAGGGCTTTGGATTTCTCCTACTAGATGTTTCAGATGTAAAGCAACTGGAATAGAACCTGGTACAACAGAACCATGTAAACAATGTAATGGATACAAATACTCTGGTTACAATGCTACTCGATCTATACAAAAAAATAAAGGGTTTGATGTTGGATTGTCGAGAAAAGTTTTAGATTGGGATAATATGACCGATGACGATCATCAAATCGTAAAGGAATTTATAAATAAAAGTTGGACTCAAAAGTGGAATGTAACACCCACACCTATACAAATTAAGAAATTATTTGCGCATTTCTTACAGTTACACGAAGACGATATAAAAATAGAAGAAAGATTTCATGCACAAGAACCAGTTTGGAAAATAAATCTTCCAAGAAGGGCAAGTGGTGCTTCTCCTTTTGGAACTAATATTTACGAAAATTACGAAGATTTATTGAAATATATGGCGAGATCTGTTACACCAGCTGGTGTAAGTGTGTTTGTTGGATTCTACGATACTGGATGGTTTGGTCAATTTGAATTCTATACTGGTAAAGTATCATCAATTAATTTTAAATCAGGAGCTTTTGAAGCGAGATATAGGTTATTTGGAAAGGGTAGATGGTCTTTTTGGAATGGATGGACCAAAGGTGTTGATCATTTCGAAAGATTAGGCACAGGAATCGGTGGTATTTGGAGCGTTAATGGAAATGTTAGTATAGTTAATGTTAACGACCAAAATAGACACATGGCTAAATTTGTTGATAATTCTTACATAGAACACGATGGTGATGTTTCTGGCGTAGCTACTGGACAATTTGAAATGTGGATTCATCCACAAGATACTGAAATGAGATTTGGTTTGGCTGATGCTGTAGGATTAGCTATGTATTTAAAATACGATACAGACGGTTTTTACGATCACAACGATAATTTGTTAAGAGCAGGTTTACCACACTGCGATTATCATTTAAAAGTTGATTTTGTTGTTGATGCACAAGGACCTGGAAACACAGGACAATACGGTTATGTACAACAAGTTCAAATAAATAAAAAAGTGGTAAATACTGGGTATAACTTCTTAAGAACATTAGGAGCTAACCCAAAAATGAGAATCCAAAACATAGGTAATGGAACTGGGTTTATGGATGCTTATGGAAATAGTTGGAATGCAACTGGTTATCAAATTGGTGATAACTGGCAAAGATTACACCCTAAAGGTTTCGGTTTGTATAATTGGAATTATTCGACTGGACAATTGGGGAACATTAAAGTAAATGGATTACACTATAATTATATAAGACCAGATAAATTCTGGGATGTGTTCGAAGAATAAAAGTGAAATAAAATGAAAGGA
>CBDUWI010000057.1:0-7174 GCA_965370885.1 uncultured bacterium
GTTTATCAAGCCCTGATTCTTTAACTCCTAAATCAGCAAAAAACATTTCTTTTTCTTCGTCGTCAAGCTCACCTAACTCAGCTTCTATTTTTGCGCTTATAACTACAACTTCACTAAAATCTTTTTTAGCGAATTCTTTAATTTTAATTACATATTCATTTTTTGAGTAATCGCCGATATATTCTTCACTAATATTAGCTACATAAAGCATCGGTTTTTGAGTAAGGAAATTGAAATTTCTAATTACTTGAAGATCATTTACATTGAAAGTTAGTGATCTAATTGGTTCATTATTCATTAAAGTTTCATGAATTCTTTTTAAAATTTCATATTCCGTAACAGATTCTTTATCGACTTTTAAAACTGCTTTTTTTTCAATTTTTGGGATTCTTTTTTCAATTACTTCTATATCAGCAAAAATTAATTCTAAATTAAGAGTATCGATATCTCTAATAGGATCAATTGTTCCATCAACATGAACGACATTATCATCATCAAAAGCACGAACGACTTGAACTATTGCATCTACTTCTCTAATATGACTTAGAAATTTATTTCCCAATCCTTCGCCTTTTGAAGAACCTTTAACAATTCCGGCAATATCGGTAAACTCAAATATTGTTGGGATCGTTTTTTTAGGTTTTACAATTTCGGTAATCTTATCTAGTCTTTCATCTGGTACTTCGACAACCCCTACGTTTGGGTCGACTGTTGCAAATGGATAATTTGCGGCTACTGCACCAGCTTTAGTTATCGCGTTAAATACTGCTGACTTTCCTACATTCGGAAGTCCAATTATTCCTGCTGTTAAACCCATAATTTCATCTCCTTTAAGCCTAGATAATTTTACTTTAATTTGCCTATTATTACAAGAGGGAAAAACAAATTATTTTATTTGATTATTGTAATGGAAATTATATAATCTTGATAAGTAAATTCCTTTAAATTTTGGAATTTAATATAACTATAAGATTTATTAAAATTATTCAATCCATGGGAAAAATGATTTATCGCTATACCCATGTCTAAAGCTTGGATATCATACCCTAATGATTTAGATGGATAATTATCAGTACGTTCAATATAGAAATGAATTTTATCACCATCAATATATAATCGCCACGGTTGTTTATTAGCAGCACTTGGTCCTACTCTAACTAAATCTAAGCATTGAGTAATTATTGTTTCTTTTGTCATATCATAAGGAAGTTCAGTTTCATAGTACTTAAATAAAATAGAATAATCTAATCGGTTTTTTGATTGAGCAAAAGTTCTTATAGCCATATCCGCAAGTGAACGTCTCCTTGATTTATGCCCAACGGGTGAAATAGCTGGGATGATTTCGTCTTTAAGAAGTGATTTACGATAATCACTCTTTTTAAAACTCCCCGCTAACCAACAAGTATCATACCCTAGTTTTGTTAGAGACAATATTAAATTCTCAAAAACAAATCCGAAATCTATTATCGATTCAAAAGAATTTTCAGAAGCTGCACCAATAAAAGCTGGAACATTTTTAATAAGTCCATATGTACTTATTTTTCTCCCTCCTTCAACTTGAGAATCATTTAAATTAAAAGTGAATTCAAATAAGTTATTAAAGGAGCCTTTAATCTTATGATGTCTTAATACTACTTCATTAATCTTAGTAATCTCTTGTTCGGAAAAAGTCTCTTTGTGGAATGTTCTTGTGCTAACTCTTTTTAAGATTGCATCGATCATAAAATCACCTCGTTATATTTTTATTTTAGCATTCTAATCAATATTTTCAAAATTTTAATAAAAAAAAGAGGAAATCCTCTTTTTTAATCATCAGGGTGAATTCCAAGCATTGTGATATCAGAAGTATATTCTATACCCTCTCTAATAAATATTAAATGTATTTCCTCGCCAACTGAAGAATTTAAAATCGCTTCTCTTAAATCATCAAAATTATATATTTCAAGAAAAACATCCATGCTTGTATTTTTATATCCTATTATCGTGTCATTATCAATTAGACCAGCAGCTTCAGCTGCACCACCTTCTTGAACATCAACACAAACTCCATAATCAGTACCACAAACATTATATTGAGCATATGTTTGAATACCTAAATAAGGTCTTGTTACTATTCCGTCATCCTCAATGTCTGCAACGATTCTATTTACTGTATTAGAAGGAATTGCAAATCCAATATTTGAAGCGTAATCAGCAACACTTTTCATATTGTTTATTCCGACTAGCTCACCATTTATGTTTAGTAATGCTCCACCACTATTACCTGGACTAAGCGCTGCATCGTGTTGTAATAATGAAGCGTCTAAAGTTATATCACCTAAATCATTGAACATCGTTACATATCTTGCTAATCCGCTTATTATTCCCATTGAGACTGTTCCATAATATTCAAATCCCAAGGGATTACCAATTGCAAATACAAATTCTCCTACTTCTAAATCATATGAATCAGCAAAGGAAATTACTTCAAAATCTTCTTCAGATTGAAAAGTAATTACTGCTAAATCTGTTGTAAGATCATAACCTAATAATTCAACATTTTCCACAATTGGAAATAGAAGTCCATTTTTTTCATAGTCAATTTTAATTTCAGTAGAAGCGTATGTTTCTATCACATCTACTTCCTCAATTATTAATTCTAATTCATAGGTTACTACATGTGCATTTGTTACTACATAATAAATATCTCCAACTTGTTTATAGATTACACCTGATCCAGTACTATATCCCATAGGAGTACCAGATGTTATTCCGATTACACCATTTCTAGCAACACTTAACATAGTTGTTACTGCTGTTTGAAATGATTGTAAATCATATGTTGTACTGATATTTGCTTCTGGTAATAACCCTTCTATTAAAGCAGTTAATTCTGTTTCTGTGTAATCGTTTATATTAATAATATCGTCTGTTTCTGGGGTCTGAAAACACCCTGTTAAGAAAACTGTAAATGCTAATGTGAATAATAGTAATATCTTTTTCATTTAAATCGACTCCTTTATATTAAATAATTTATAAGCATTATCCGAAGTTTGCTTAGCAATTTCTTTATAAGACATATTTCTCAGTTTGGCTATTTCTTCAGCTACTAATTTAACTCTTGCAGGTTCGTTTGTTTTTCCTCTAAAAGGATGAGGAGATAAATAAGGTGCATCTGTTTCAACAAGTAATTTATCAAGGGGAACCATTTTTGCTACTTCTTTAGGCTTAATTCCATTTTTGAATGTAACGGGACCACCTAAGGAAATATGTAATCCTAAATTTAAAAAATGTTTAGCCATTTCTTTACTACCTGAATAACAATGCATTATCCCTTTTAAATCTTTATATTCACTTAGTACATTGTAAGTAGCTTCGGAAGCATCTCTCATATGAATAATTAGTGGTTTATTATATAAAAGAGATAATTCTATTTGTCTTTTAAATACGTTAATTTGTTCATCGATATATATTTTATCCCAATAAAAATCAAGACCGCATTCTCCAATACCGACAACTTTTTCATTTTTTAATTGTGAAATTAATAAATCAAAATCACTTTCCTTAATATTTTTGGCTTCTGTTGGATGAAATCCTATTGTTGCATAAATAAAAGGATATCTTGAAGCGATATCAATTGCTTTTTGATTTGTTACTTTATCGTACCCAACTACAATCATTGTTTTGACATCGTTTTCAAGTGCTCTTTTGATTATCTCTTCTAAATTATTTTTGAATTTTTTTGAATTCAAATGGACATGAGTATCTACTAACATTTTTATCACCTCTATTATTATACCAAATAAATTATTTAAATATATGAAAATACTGTGAAAGAATAATAAAAAAAGAGACCGAAGTCTCTTTTTGTAATTTTTTATAAGTATTATTCGAAACTATTTAATAATTTCAGAAACAATACCAGCACCAACTGTACGTCCACCCTCACGAATAGAGAATTTAGTTCCTTGTTCAAGTGCGATTGGGTGAATTAATTCTACTATCATTTCAACATCTTCACCAGGAATAACCATTTCAACACCTTCTGGTAATTCAATGATTCCTGTAACATCTGTTGTTCTGAAATAGAATTGAGGACGGTAATTACTGAAGAATGGAGTGTGACGTCCACCTTCTTCTTTTGAAAGAATGTAAACTTGTCCTTTAAAGTTTGTATGTGGTGTAACTGATTTAGGTTTAGCTAAAACTTGTCCACGTTGGATATCTTCACGTGCAACTCCACGTAATAAAGCACCAATATTATCTCCAGCTTCTGCTTGATCTAATAATTTACGGAACATTTCAACACCTGTACAAATTGTACTTTGTGTTTCTTTAATACCAATAATTTCAACTGGTTCTCCAACTTTAATAGTACCACGTTCAACACGTCCAGTAGCAACTGTTCCACGTCCAGTTATACTAAATACGTCTTCAATAGGCATTAAGAATGGTTTGTCAGTTTCACGAACTGGATCTTCGAAATAAGTATCTACAGCGTGCATTAATTCCATTATTACTTCTTCTTGACCTGCATCTCCATTTAAAGCTTGTAAAGCAGACCCTTTAATTACAGGGATTTCATCACCAGGGAAGTCATAAGCATCTAATAATTCACGGATTTCCATTTCTACTAATTCTATTAATTCATCATCATCAACCATATCAGTTTTATTCATATATACGATTAATTTAGGTACACCAACTTGGCGAGATAATAAGATATGTTCTCTAGTTTGAGGCATAGGTCCGTCAGCAGCACTAACAACGATGATTCCACCATCCATTTGTGCAGCTCCAGTAATCATGTTTTTAACGTAGTCAGCATGACCTGGGCAGTCAACATGTGCATAATGACGAGCTTCTGTTTCATACTCAATGTGAGCCGTGTTAATTGTGATTCCTCTTTCTCTTTCTTCTGGGGCATTATCGATTGATGCATAATCTGCAGCAACAGTTCCACCAATTCCTCTTTTTGCTAATACAGTTGCAATTGCAGCAGTTAATGTAGTTTTACCATGGTCAACATGTCCAATTGTTCCTATATTCATATGAGGTTTATTTCTAATAAATTTTTCTTTAGCCATTTTAATATTCCTCCTTAAATTTTCTATTATTATTAATATTTTTCAAATATATTTTATCGCATTATTAGCTATAATGCAAGTATTTGTCAATTATCCGTTACGTTTCTTAATAACTTCTTCAGCAATTGACTTTGGACATGTTTCATAATTTGAGAATTTCATTGAGTAATTTCCACGTCCTTGTGTATTTGATCTTAAGCTTGTGGCATATCCAAACATTTCTGCAAGTGGAACCTTACATGAAACTGTTTGTGCATTTCCACGTTGAGATTGACCTTCAATTCTACCACGGCGACTTGTTAAGTCTCCTATTACATTTCCTAAGTAATCATCAGGTACAAGCACATCAACTAACATAATTGGTTCTAGTAAAATTGCTTTACATAATTCTTTTGCTTTTTTAAGTGCCATTCCGGCAGCAACTTTAAATGCCATCTCACTTGAATCTACATCATGATAAGATCCATCGTATAAAGTAGCTTTTAAATCGATGATTGGATATCCAGCAAGAATTCCGCCTTCTAATGCATCTCCAATTCCTTTACCAACAACTGGGATGTATTCACGAGGTACTACTCCACCAGAAATTTTATCTACAAATTCATATCCTTTACCTGGGTTTGGTTCAAACTTGATCCAAACATGACCGTATTGTCCACGTCCACCAGATTGTCTAACAAATTTTCCTTCTATATTAGCTTCAACAGTTATAGTTTCACGATAAGATACTTGAGGAGCTCCTACGTTAGCACCAACTTTAAATTCTCTTCTCATTCTTTCAACAAGAATATCAAGATGTAATTCACCCATACCAGCAATTATCGTTTGTCCTGTTTCGACATCTGTGTATGTTCTAAATGTTGGATCTTCTTCCGATAATTTGTTTAATGCAATACCCATTTTATCTTGATCACCTTTACTATTTGGTTCAATAGCAACGCTGATAACAGGTTCAGGGAAAATTATTTTTTCTAAGATTACATGATATTTCTCTTCACATAATGTATCACCAGTAACAGTATTTTTCAATCCAACTGCAGCTGCGATATCACCTGAATATACATATTCAATCTCACTACGTGAGTTGGCATGCATCTGTAAGATACGACCAATTCTCTCTTTTTTTCCTTTAGATGAATTTCTAATGTAAGAACCTTTTTTTAGTTTTCCTGAATAAACTCTAAAGAATGTAAGTTTTCCAACAAATGGATCTGTCATTACTTTGAAAGCTAGTGCAGCAAATTTCTCATTATCATCAGCTATTAGCACTACATCTTCACCATTTTTGTTAATACCTTTTACATCCGCTACATCTAATGGACTAGGTAAATAATCAATTACAGCATCTAATAAAAATTTAATACCTTTATTTTTACCTGCAGATCCACACATTACAGGGAAAAACTCTACACTTAATGTGGCTGCACGAACTGCTGTTTTCAACGATTTTGGGCTAACTTCTTCGCCTTCTAAATACATCATCATTAATTCTTCATCATAATCTGCTACTGCTTCAATTAATTCAACTCTTTTTTCAACAGCAAGATCTAGTAAATCTGAAGGAATATCAATTTCAATAGCAACTTCATCAGGATTTCCATCAAAGTGATATGCTTTCATTTCAATTAAATCAATAATTCCAGAAAAATCATTTTCTGCGCCAATTGGCCATTGAATAGCTGCAACTGGTGCACCTAATCGATCGAGCATTGATTTAACACTAAAATCAAAATCTGCTCCCATTTTATCCATTTTATTTACGAAAACAATACGAGGTACTCTGTAATCATTAGCTTGTCTCCATACTGTTTCTGTTTGTGGTTCAACGCCAGCTTGTGCATCTAACAATGCAACGCTACCATCTAATACACGAAGTGATCTTGAAACTTTGTCATACCCTGCGGCCTCGAAGGCGGCCGCAACGCGCGCGTTTAATGTCATCCAGCCTTTTTTCTTTTGCGATACAATCCGGTTATGCTCTCCGTTAATTCCTGTCCGGGTGATCTTCTCAACGGATTGATTGGCGCTCTGCTGTGTTTTTGTTTCTGTTATCATTTAATATTCTGTCCAAGTATCAATTACAACTGCTGGTCGGACAACTGTCCGGC
>CBDUWI010000058.1:0-7109 GCA_965370885.1 uncultured bacterium
TTAAACACTACTGGTGCCTTTTCAACTACTACTTTAGCTTCTTTCAATCCTAATCCAGTTATTTCTCTTACTACTTTAATAACTGCGATTTTGTTTTGACCATAACTTTCTAACATAATTGTGAAATCAGTTGGTTCTGCATCTTCAACACTTGCAGCTGGAGCAGCAGAAACTGCACTTGGGTCAACCCCGAATTCTTCTTTCATTAAATCAACTAAGTCTTTTAATTCCAATAAAGTTTTTTCTTTTAAAGCTTCAATTATTTCTGTGTTTTTTAAATTAGCCATTTTTAGTTCCTCCTATTATTCTTTTGGACTTTCTTCTAGATTTTTCATGTGTAAGTCTAATGCGATTGCAACTTCTTTAATCGGTTGCAGTATTCCTGCAGCGATCATTGTAAGTAATACTTCTCTAGTAGGAATAGTCGCGATTTTCTTAATTTTATCGTTATCCATGTATTCGCCATCAACAACACCAACTTTTAACTCAAGTGCTTTGTTTGTTTTTGCGAATTCAAAAATAGTTTTTGCAGCTGATACACTGTCTTCCTTACTAAATGCTACAGCGTTTGGTCCAAATAAAGATTCATTTAATTCTTTATAACCAGCAGCTTCTGCAGCTCTTCTAGTAATATTATTTTTGATAACTTTGAATTCACAACCATTTTCAAGTAATGCTCTTCTAAGCTTTGTAACTTGTTCTACAGTAAGTCCACTATAATCAACGATTACAAAACTATTTGAATTTTGCATTTTCTCAACTAAAGCATTAACTTCTTCGCCTTTTATAGCGATTGCTTTTTCTGACATTTTTCCACCTCCGAAACGTTTTCAAGTAAATAAAAACCTCTCACGTCATGGACAAAAGAGGATAATATTTTTATCAATCTTCTACCTCGTTAGGATATTAAGCAATCATAGCACCTAAGTCTTAGACATAAAGTTTTATTCAATTGTAATTATTAATAATGATTTTATAATGTGTCAATGTCGACCTTGATACCTGGCCCCATTGTTGAAGCAATGTATAAGTTTTGAATATATGTTCCTTTAACAGTTGCTGGTCTTAATTTTGCGATTACGTTGTAAATAGTTTTTAAGTTTTCAAGAATTTCTTCACTTTTAAAAGATACTTTACCAATACCAACATGAATATTCCCTATTTTGTCAACTCTGTATTCTACTTTACCAGCTTTGATTTCTTTAACAGCGTTAGCAACGTTCATTGTAACCGTACCAGTTTTAGGGTTTGGCATTAAACCTTTCGGTCCTAATGTGCGTCCTAATTTTCCAACTTGTGACATCATATCTGGTGTTGCAACTACTGTATCAAAATCGAGCCAACCACCTAATACTTTATCTACTAATTCACCTTCACCAACAAAATCAGCGCCTGCTTCTAGAGCTTCTTTTGCTTTATCTCCTTTAGCAAAAACTAAAACACTTTTAGTTTTTCCAGTACCATGTGGTAATACTACTGCCCCACGTAAATTTTGTTCAGCTTTACGCGGATCTAAATTCAATCTAATTGCAAATTCGACAGATGCATCAAATTTTTCGAATGAAACTTTTTTTAACAAATCAACTGCGTCTTTTGCTGAATATTGTTTTAAAACGTCAATTTGTTCAGCTGCAGCTAAGAGTTTTTTACCTTTTTTAGCCATAATTTGTTACCTCCTAAATGTGGTCTAACGGAATCTCCTCCCACAATTAGTTGTATGTGAACAACTAAATGCTTAGTCTTTTATAACGATTCCCATATTTCTTGCAGATCCTGCAATAATATTCATTGCCGCTTCAACGTCGTTTGCGTTTAAGTCAGGCATTTTAATTTCTGCTATTTCTCTTAATTGTTTACGAGTAATAGTACCAACTTTTTCTTTTTTTGCGTTACCTGATCCTTTTGGAACTCCTGCAGCTTTTTTTAACAAATCGCTTGCTGGTGGAGTTTTAGTAATAAATGTAAAACTTCTGTCATTATATACAGTAATAACAACTGGTATTACTGATCCCATTTTATCGCGAGTTTCTGCATTAAATTTAGAACAGAATTCTTGAATGTTTACTCCTGCTTGTCCTAACGCTGGACCTACTGGTGGAGCTGGGTTAGCTTTACCTGCTGGAATTTGCAGTTTTACTTGAGTCTTAATTTCTTTAGCCACGAAAGACACCTCCTCTTTTTTCGTGATGTGGTAAGCAGATTTTTACAATCCTCCCACTCAAAAAAATAGCATGACATATACATGCCACGCTATTATACTATACTAATATATCTGATGTCAAGAGATAAATTTATTGCTTTTCGATATCGTCAAATCCAAGCTCAACTGGTGTTTGTCTACCAAACATATCAACTAATACTGTAACTTCAAGTTTTTCATTATCAATCGAATCTACAGTACCAATTTGATCTCTAAATGGCCCAGTAATAACTCTTACCTTTTCACCAATTTCTACATCTAATTTTGGAACTTCCATCAATCCACATTTCTTAAGAATAGGATTTATTTCTTCTAGAGGTAATGGAATCGGTTTTGTTCCGCCACCACTTGATCCTAAAAATCCAGTTACTCCGGGAGTATTACGAACAACAAACCATGAATCATCAGTTACTTCCATTTCTAAGAAAACATATCCAGGAAAAATCTTAACTATTTTTTCCTTAGTTGTACCATCAGGTTTTTTTTCAATTTTCAATTCTTCAGGTATCATTACTTGGTATATCTTTTCTTCCATCTGCATCGATTCAATACGGCGTTCTAAGTTTATTTTAACAGAGTTTTCGAATCCAGAATAGGTTTGAACTACATACCATCTTCTTTCATCCATGTTTATGAACCAATTTCGTTAAGCCATGAGAACAAAGGACTTAATCCTTGATCGAAAACAATAAAACAAAATGCTATAAATAATATAAAACCAAATACTCTAGCTGTATGATTTACAATCATTTTATTAGTTGGCCATGAAACTTTCTTCATTTCTCCAATACTTGGGACGAAGAATGGCCAAACTGCAAGAACAATTGAAACTGCACCAATTGCAATTACAAAAATTGAAAATAAAGTTATTTTTAATTCTGTATTGAATATCCATAAATCTGTATATTTAATAACAAGAATCGTTCCTTCTACTAAATAAATACCAAGAATTAAAACGATAGCTCCTAAAACCCCTAATAATATTTTTTCAAATGGATATTCCTTTTTAAGAATTTCTATTACTTTATTCTTTTTTGGTTCTACTATTTTTGCCATAATCTATTCTCTCCTATTTGCTTTCTTTGTGAAGTGTATGTTCTCCACAACGCTTACAATATTTTTTTAATTGAACTCGCTCTTTTTTATCTTTACTTTTAAAAGTAGTGTAGTTCCTCGATAAACAAACTTCACATATTAAAATAATCTTTACTCTCATATTATCAACTCTCTTATATGTTAAGTTATTACACTCTTGCAAATATATAATTTAGCAAAAATTAATATTTTTGTCAAGTTACTTATTAAAATGTTTCTTTATTTTCATTTTTGCTCTGTGCAATGAATTATAAATTACTTTCTCATTTAAATCGTAATTCTTGCTTATATAAGTGATACTGTAATTTTTTAGTTCTCTTAAAGTATATACTAAGTTCTCAGTATTTGTAAGCACTTTTGCAATTTCTTTTTTTAGTAAATCATAATACTCACTCTTTTGGTTTGTATTGTGATTTGATTCATAAATAAATGATTCATTTTTCTTAAATATTTCGTATCTTCTAATTTTCTTTGATAAAATTGTTATAAATTTTCTCTCTAAATTTTGTTCAAAATATCTTGTAAATGACTTAGAAAATGATGCATCAAAAGTATTTATTGATTTATAAAGAATCATTAACCCTTCTTGATGCATATCATCATATTCACGATATAGGTTATATTTGTAAATATTTTTAGAAATTAATTTGGAATATTTCTCAAACATTAACTCTAGCGCTCCATCATTGCCTTCTCTAATCAAGTCAATAATTTCGTAATCGTTATGTTTGGGATAAACCAAATCATCACCCTTTTCTTCGATATATTTCGTAAATAACTAAAGCAGCAGACACGCTAGCATTTAAACTATTAAGATGTCCACTCATTGGTATTTTTACTACATAATCACAATTTTCTTTTACTAGTCTACCAATTCCTTTTCCTTCACTACCAATTACAACACATAAATTAGTATCAATGTCTATCTCATGAATTGTTTGATCGGTGTTTGCGTCCGTTCCCACAACCCAAAAACCATTTTTTTTCAATTTTTTTATTGTTTGTGTCAGATTTGTAACTTCAATTACTTTAACATATTCAATTGCTCCTGAAGAAACTTTTGCCACAGTTGAATTCAATTTTACACTTCTATTCTTAGGAATGATTACCGCATCAACTTTAAAAGCATCTGCACTTCTTAAGATTGCTCCTAAATTATGTGGATCTTCAAGCGAATCAAGAATAATGAATAATTTATTTTCTTTTTTATTACTTAAAGCATCTTCTAAAGTTTGATAACCATAATCCCCAACTAAAGCACCAATTCCTTGGTTATTATGTGGTAATACTTTATTTAAACTCATTTTATCAAGTTCTTTAATCTTTATTTGTTTTTCACCACAAATAGTTAAAATATCATCATTTGAACCTTTCAATGAATATACTTCATATATTTTTCTCTCAGCTTTTATAGCTTCCAAAATTGTGTTTTTACCTGCTATAATTATCGCCATAAAATCACATCCTTTTTCTTAATACATTTTACCATAGAAATAACGCTATTACTATTGATAAATTTTGAAAATTATTGCTCCTAAAGGGTTTTAAGTTTATAATGTTTTTTGAGGTGATTGCATTGGATAAATATCAAGTCGAACATCTATTAAATGCGAATCTAACAAAAACAATTGGATGTACTGATATTGGGGTTGTAGGTTATATTGCTTCAATTGGTGCTTACATATTAAGAAGTGAAAAGATTAAATCTGTTAAGCTAATAATGAGTAAAGAATTATATAAAAACTGCACCCATAAACTTGGACATAGGAAACTATGAAAAAGAGAGGGTGCAGTTCATTTGCTTGTTCTCATTTTATTATGATATCTATTAATTCTTTTAATCGTTTTAATTCTTTATTTAAATATAAATAGCCAATAAGTGCTTCAAAGCCAGTAGACTGCTTGTATGTAGCTAAATCAGTGTTTTTAGGCTTCCTATCAGAGTTGGAATTTCTTCCTCTTTTAAATACTGATATTTCTTCTTCAGTAAGCAGTTTATAGATTTTGTCAAGCGCATTTTTTTGTCCTTTTGCGCTAGTAAACTTAATAGCTTCTTTATGTAATTGATTAACTTTTGTTAATCCCTTAATTAGAAGAAATTCTCTAATGTAAACTTCGTATATTGCGTCTCCAATATAAGCAAGCGTTAATCCATTTTGTTGGATCATCTTAAATTATTCCTTTTTTTTGTAATATAATTCTGTATTTATCAGCATCTTCGAAGTTTTTATTTTTACGAGCTTCGTCCCATAATTGATAAATCTCTCTGTCACTTTTAGATAAGGCTACTTTTTCAGTTTTCAATCCAAGTATATTAAAGAAATCTTCAAATAATTTTAAAGCTGAAAGTAGAACTTCTGGAGCTTTATTATTTCTAAGCATTTGATTACTAACTTTATTTAATTTTTGGAGTGCTGTAATTGCATTCGCTGTGTTAAAATCATTATCCATAGACGCCAAAAACTCTTTAAATATTATTAATAAATCAGAATCAATTATAGCATTTTCATACAACTTATCAGCTAAATCTAATTTCAGATAAATAGCTGAATATGTTCTATATATTTTTTCCCATTCTTTAACATAAACATCAAGAGCTTTTTCAGTATAGTTAATTGGGCTTCGGTAATGAGTAGATAGAGTAAATAATCTAAATCCGTTTTGATCAACTTCTAAATCTTTTACTAAAACTACTTTTCCTGTACTTTTACTCATTTTATCATCTTCAATATTTAATAATCCGTTATGCATCCAGTATTTAGCTAGTGTGTGATTATTTAATACAATTGACTGGGCAATCTCATTTTCATGATGAGGAAACATTAAGCCACTTCCACCGCCGTGGATATCTATTTGTTCACCAAAGACATCATCGATCATCGCGACGCATTCAGTATGCCACCCTGGTCTTCCTTTGCTCCAAGGAGATTCATAGTTTATCCCGATAACTGTTTTCTTCCATAAAGTAAAATCTAGAGGATTTTCCTTTTTTTCATTTATATCAATTCTTGCTCCACTTATTAAATCATCAATATTTCGATTAGATAATCTTCCATAGTCTTCAACATTTTCAACACGGAAATAAACATCACCCTCTACGACATATGCATATCCCTTTTTTACTAATATATCAATGTATTCTATAATGTGATCCATATAATCAGTAACTCGTGGTTTAATATAATCTAAGCTTGAATTAACTTTTTCAACATCGCTTAAAAAAGCTGATATAAAACGATCAGTCACTTCTTTTTCGGAAGTCTCTAATTCAAGAGCTTTAGTGATAATTCTATCGTCAACATCAGTGAAATTAGATACAAATTTTACTTTGTACCCTTTAAATTCGAAATATTTCCTTACCGTATCAAAAAAGATTACCGGTCTTGCATTACCAATGTGAATATAATTATAAACCGTTGGACCACAAACATACATATTAACAATCCCTTTATGGATTGGGACAAATTCTTCTAGTTTATTTGTATAAGAATTAAATATTTTCATAGTTTCACATCCTAAATATATTTTTAAAGACTTACTTATGATACGTTGTATTTATTTTTTAGTCAATTGCAAAGTTAAGTCTTTTTTTATTAATTTACACTTAAATTATATCTAAATAATGGAACGATGTAAACAAGTAAAAACAGGAGAAATTCTCCTGTTTGTTAATTCATTAAAGTTTTACTACATTCTCAGCTTGAGGACCTCTATCGCCTTCAACAACATCAAATTCAACTTTTTGACCTTCATCTAAAGTCTTGAATCCTTCGCCTTGAATTGCATTGTGATGTACAAAGCAATCTTTACTTCC
>CBDUWI010000059.1:0-7086 GCA_965370885.1 uncultured bacterium
ATCTTGTCCTGTTTGAGGGGCAGAAGCATGAGTTCCAACACCGATAATTTTAATTTTAAATTCATCGGGCGCTGCCATAGCAGGCCCTTTTTTAAGGGCGATAATTCCCGCATCGAATTTAGTAGTAATATGAGCGCCAAAAATAGCGTCACATTGATCAATATAACCACCTTCAACAACAAATATTCCCCCGCCAGGCATTGGACCTTCTTCCGCAGACTGAAATACTACTTTTAAAGTTCCGTTTAATTTATCTTTATTCTCACCAAAATATTTTGCTGCTCCAAGTAACATAGCTGTGTGAGTATCATGTCCACAAGAATGCATCATACCATCTACTTTAGATTTATAAGGTACATCATTTACTTCTTGCATAACAAGTGCATCCATGTCTGCTCTTAAACCAACTGTCTTACCTAACTTGTTTCCTACTAGAGTTCCAACTATTCCCGTAATTCCAATTCCTTCTTCAATACTATAACCAAATTTTAAAAGTTCTTCTTTTACAATCGAAGAAGTCCTAAATTCTTTAAAACCAGGTTCGGGATTCATATGGAAATCTCTTCTTTTCTCAATAATGTAATCTTCATATTTTTTTAAATCTAATATATTTATCAAAATAATCACCTCTTTTAACTATTATATCATTAATTGCCAAAGCAATAAAAAGAAATACTAATTTTAAATATGTGACAAATATTTATATTTATTTAGTTTCTTTTATGAGAAAAGATTCGAATATTACATATTATTCTATTTTTAGATGCCTTGTGTTATAATTTATGTATAATTTAGAAAAATAATATTGTTTGAGGTGGTTGCATGTTTAGATTTATGAAATCAATTAGATCGCGAATAATTATATATATCGGATTTCTATTTTTTATTGTTTTAGGTGGGGTTATTTACTATCAATACTATTCAACTCATGATTTTGCTCTAGACAAAAGTCATAGAATATTTGAGTTAGAAATAAAAAGAGAAGTGATAGTAATAGAAGCAGAGTTTGCTCGTTTATATGATGATACTTATTCTTTAAGAACGGCAATAGAATTAATCATTGATTCTGAGAATATAATTAATAAACGCGATGTATTAATAGATCTAGCTGTTGGTTTTTTGGAAGAAGACGGAAGTACAATAGGAATTAATATTGTATTTGAACCCAATGCGTTTGATAATGATGATGCATCATTTGTAGCTGATGAAAAATATGGAACAGATGGACAATTTATAACTTATATTTCTAATGAATTTAACACTCTCACGATAGTCCCTATTAATAATTTTGAAACACTTGATTTTTATACTATTACCAAAGAAACTGGGGAAAGTTTATTTGCTGAACCTTATGAATTTGAAATTCAAGGGGAAATAAAATTAATTTCTACAGTTGCTATACCTATTTTTAATGAATCGGGTATATACATAGGAGTTGTGGGTTTTGATTTTGCAGTAGATTATCTTTATACATATATTTTTGATACAGTTACTAAAACTTATAATAAAAGGGATATTATTGTAACTGATTTAGGAACAATTATAGCAAATTCAGAAGATCCAGATGATACAGTATTGCATATATCAAAATATCATCCAGAATATCTTACTGTGCTTGCAATAGTAGATGAATTTGGAATAAAAACAGGTATTATGGAATCCGGAAACTACGAAATAGTTTTGCCTATTAGTATGGGTGATACAGATTCACAATGGTATATCTTTAGTGATGTTGATAGTGATTTATTATTTAATGATGCAGATACTATTACAGCATACATAATTATAATTGGAAGTATTGCACTTACAGCTACTTTGATAGGATTGTATTTTATAATTGCTTTTATTTTAAAACCATTAGATGTGTTTACAGCTAAATTTAACGATTTTGACCCAGATAATATTACTGAATATAAAATAGACATTGATACTAAAGGTTTAAATGAAATAAAAATTTTATCTTCAACTTATAATAACACTTTGAATAAATTAAAAGAAGATTATGAATTTAAGAATAAAAAAGATGAATTACAAAATGCTCAAATTGAATTTAGAAACACAATTCAGAATAGTGAAAGTTTAGAGCAATTATCAACTAATTTAATTTCAACTCTTACTAAACAATACGAAGCGGAAGTTGGTTCAATATTTGTAATTGACTCTAAAAATTCAAAGACTGATTTTGTTTTAAAAGGAAGCTATGGATATAAGACTAAAAAAGCTTCTTCATTTAAAGCTGGGGAAGGATTATTAGGACAAACTGTTATCGAAAAAGATGTGAAAGTTATTTCTGATGTAAAAATTGATGATTTAAATATTTCATTAGGAATAGGGCAAATAATTCCAAACAATATTCTCATAATCCCATGTGTTTCAGAAGAAGAAGTCGTTGGGATTATTGAGATAGGTGCCTTAAGAACATTTTCTAAATATGATCTCGAATACGCTGAGAGTGTTAGATTTTATTCTGGAACTGCTATTGAAAAAGTAATCTCTTCAGAGAAAACAAAAGATCTACTTAAAGCAACTAGCGAATTGGCCGAAAAATTATCCTTACAACAGGAAGAATTAAGAGTTACTAATGAAGAGCTAGAGTCGCAGCAAGAAGAGTTGCGTGTATCAAACGAAGAGCTCGAATCACAACAAGAAGAATTAAGAGTTGCTAATGAAGAAATGGAAACTAATTTGAAGCAAGTAGAAATATTTAATAAAGAATTACAAAAGGCTCAAGAAGAAATCGAAAGCAGAAATGTTGCAATTGAGAATGCTAACAGATATAAGAGCGAATTCTTAGCTAATATGTCTCACGAACTCAGAACTCCATTAAACAGCATCTTAATTCTATCTGAGCTATTATCAGAAAATAAAACTATTTCTAAAAAGGCAGTAGAATATTCAAAAACAATTAATTCTTCAGGTAAGGATTTACTAGAATTAATAAATGGAATATTAGATTTATCCAAAGTTGAAGCAGGGAAAGAACAAATTGATATTGCACCTTGGGATGTTTTGAACACGATTAATAGTCTTAAGGGACTTTTTGACCCTATTGCATCAAATTCCAAAGTGGATTTTGTAATTTCTGTCGAAAAAGATATAAGTACTATTAATACAGATGAAAGCAAAGTAAAACATATTGTTAAAAATCTTTTATCTAACGCTTTCAAGTTTACTAAAAAAGGATCTGTTGAATTGAAAGTCTTTAGAAAAGGATCGGAAGTATTTATTCAAGTTTCAGATTCTGGAATTGGAATAAACCCAGAAAGTATAGAAACTATTTTTGGAGCATTCCAACAAGGAGACGGGACTATAAATAGAGAATTTGGTGGAACTGGTTTAGGATTGTCAATTTCGAAACATTATGCTTCTTTGTTAGGCGGAAGACTTGTAGTTGAGAGCGTCTTACAAAAAGGAAGTACATTTACTTTAATTTTGCCATGTGAAATTAGTAAAATTAAAGATCAAAAGAATGCGGGAATTTTAAACATTTCTAGAAAACCTATTGAGATAATTAATGAAGAAGGACAAGTTGAGGAATTTTTTGTTCCCGACGATAGACATAATCTGAGTGAGGAAGATTCAGTTTTCTTAGTAGTCGATGATGATGTAAAGTTTGTTAAATCAATTATCGAACTTATAAAGAACAAAGGGCATAAAGTTATTGTTTCAGAGACTGCAGAAAATGCTTTGTTCTTAGCAGATTTCTATTTACCTCATGCAATATTACTTGATGTTTCTTTACCGGGAATGGATGGTTATAAAGCAGCAACAAAATTAAAAGAAAATTCGCGTACAGCGAACATTCCAGTTTATATGATCAGTGGTAAAGAATTTAAAAAAGTAAAAGGTGCTAATGTCGTAAAATATTTCAAGAAGCCAATTGAAAAGAAACAAATTTTAACTATTCTTGATGATGCTAAACAAATTACAGGCCATGAGAAACATGTTTTACTTGCTGAAGATAATGCAATTCAAAGAAAATCATTAATTGAGTATATTCATACTAATAATAAAGATTGTATTATCGACGCTGTAACTACTGGTAAAGATGTAATAAATAAGTTAGCAGAAAATGATTATGACTTAGTTATTTTAGATTTAGGCCTTGAAGATGTTAAAGAGTTTGAATTAATAGAAAAAATAAAGAGAGATGATTTAATCAAAGGTGTTCCTATAATTGTATATACAGGAAAAGAATTTACTCCGGAAGAAGGAGCATACCTTGATGACTTAGTTGAAGATATTATTATTAAAGGCGAAGAATCTCAAAAGAGATTATTGGACGACATAAAATTATTTATTCATAGCTATAAAGACAAAGCAAATATCCAAACAAGCAATGACTTTGATGGAAAAACTGTTTTAGTCATAGATGATGATATGAGGAATATCTTCTCTGTTTCGAGTATTCTTGAATCTCTTAATATTAAAGTTTTATTTGAAACAAGCGCTTTACAAGGTATAAAAAAACTCGAAGAAAATTCACAAGTCAATTTAGTATTGATGGATATTATGATGCCAGAAATGGATGGTTATGAAGCAATGGAAATAATTAGAAAGAACAGTAAGTTTTCAAAATTACCAATTATTGCTTTAACAGCTAAAACGATGCGAGGAGATCGCCAAAAATGTATTAATGCTGGTGCTACAGAATATTTATCAAAACCTTTAAATATTAGTAAACTTACTTCAATGTTAAGGGTGTGGTTATAATTGAGTGATTCACAAAGATTATTAATGATTGAAGACTCCGAAATAAAACTATTGATCAAAGCAGTTAAAGATGTTTATGATTATGATTTTTCAGGTTATCGTTTTACGCATGTAAAAAGAAGAATCAAAAGAAGAATGAATTTAGATGGGTTTACATCTATAAGTAGTATGATTGAAAAAATTTTATATCACCAATCATTTTTTGAACAAATTTTACTGGATTTATC
This sequence comes from uncultured bacterium, assembly GCA_965370885.1. GTDB lineage: Bacteria > Bacillota_I > Bacilli_A > Izemoplasmatales > Izemoplasmataceae > JAFGXW01. The sequence continues at coordinate 4,941 of CBDUWI010000059.1, forward strand.
AATAAATGTTACTGAGATGTTTAGATGTCCAAATTTTTATAAAGAAATCAGAAAATCAGTTATCCCAATATTAAAAACTTATCCAGTGATAAATATCTGGCAAGCAGGTTGTTCTACTGGTGAGGAAGTTTTTTCAATGGCAATTTTACTTAAAGAAGAAGGGTTATTAAATAGATCTAAAATATATGCTACTGATTTTAATCAATCTGTATTAGACATTGCTAAAGAAGGTATTTATTCTGCTGAAAGTGTTAAGGTTTGGACTGAGAATTATCAATTAGCTGGAGGAAAAAATTCCTTAAGTGATTATTATCAAGCTAACTATAAAAAAGCTATATTTAATAGTGATTTAATTAAAAATGTTGAATTCATCAATCATAATTTAGTTAAGGATTCTAAATTTGTTAATGCACATTTAATTATTTGTCGGAATGTTCTAATCTATTTTGATCAAAAATTACAAGATAGAGTTTTTAAATTATTTACTGAGAGTATAAAGCCAGGTGGATTTTTGGGATTAGGGCAAAAAGAAGGGTTGAGATCTAAATTAATTAGAAGTAAGTATGATGATGTTTCATTAAAATATAAAATATTTAAGAAAAAGAGTACATAGGTGATTCTATGAAATATGAAGTAGTTTTAATTGGTGGTTCAGCTGGAGCTTTAACATCATTTGAAGAAATATTAAATGAAATCAAAATTAACAAGAAATTTCCAATAGTTTTCTTAATTCATTTAGCTGAGAAGAAGTTATCAAACTTACCTAAACTATTTTCTAATAAATTTGATTTTATCTTTAGAGAAGCAGAAGATTTAGAAAAACTTTTGCCAGGAGTTATTTATATTGCTCCTCCAATGTATCATTTACAAATTGATAGAGATTACACTTTCTCGTTCTCTTTAGATGGTAAAGAACATTTTTCTAGACCTGCAATAGATGTGTTGTTTGAGACCGCTGCTGAAACATATAAAGAAAAAATACTAGGTGTTATTTTATCTGGAGCAAGTATAGACGGCGCAAAAGGAGCAAAAAGAATTGAAGATTTAGGTGGACAAATTATTGTTCAAACTCCATCTTCTTCATTAGCTAAGACAATGCCAAGCGCAGCAATTGACATTCTTGACAATCCTTTAATTATGGAGTTGGCTGATATCGGCAAGTTTATAAATAATCTTTAGGAGTGATTTTAATGAAAAAACTTAATTTATTAATAGTAGATGATTTACCAGCAAATTTATTGTCAATCAGAGCACTAATTGAGGAAGAGGATATTATTATCCATGAAGCCTTTTCAGGTGAAGATGCGCTAAAAGTTGTTTTATTAGAAGATATTGATTTAATCCTTTTGGATGTTCAAATGCCGCAAATGAATGGATTTGAAGTTGCGGAAATTTTAAGAAGCAACTCAAAAACTTTATCAATTCCAATTATTTTTGTAACAGCTATTGATCGTAACGATGAATTAAGTTTCAAAGGATATAAGTTAGGTGCAGTAGATTTTTTATACAAACCTATTCAACGTGTTCTATTAAAAAGCAAAGTGTCTGTCTTTAAAAATCTTGTTTTTATAAGAAAAGAACTTGAGGATAAAAACGAATTACTTGAAAAAATCAATCTTGAACTAAAAGATGCTGAAAAAGAACTCATATCAATGGCGAACACAGATGTTCTCACAGGAATTTCTAATAGAAGGAGTCTTTTTGATAGTGTAGATAAGTCATGGCGAGTATGTTTAAGAGAGAAGTGCGAAATATCATTTATTATGATTGATATTGATGATTTCAAAATGTATAACGATACTTTCGGACACGTTACGGGTGATAAAACATTAATTGGTGTTGCATCATCAATTAAATCTTCATTAACAAGACCATATGATGAGGTAGGAAGATATGGCGGTGAAGAGTTTATGGTTGTACTTCCAAGAACCAATCATGAAGGAGCCCTCCAAGTAGCTGAGAGAATCAGAAAAAGTGTTATGAACTTAGAAATTGCTCAAAGTGAAGATTGTGCTTATGAGATTGTTACTATAAGTTTAGGAGTTTCGACTGCAGTGCCTAGTGTAGATGCGAATTATGAAGGAATAATTAATATTGCTGATGAAGCTTTGTTCGTTGCTAAAGATAGTGGTAAGAACATTGTTTC
>CBDUWI010000060.1:0-7081 GCA_965370885.1 uncultured bacterium
CAATAACATCCATATTAGGTTCTTCTTTATCTAAAGTAATTGCTAAACATCCTGAGCCAGTTCCAATATCGAGAACTTTAACTTTTTTAGAACTAAAAACTTCATCGTAATAGAGAAGGACATTAGCTACTAGTTCTTCAGTTTCAAAACGAGGTATTAAAACATCTTGATTAACTTTGAATTTATAGCCATAAAAATATTCAAATCCAATTAAATGTTGAACAGGAATATTGTGGGCTATATATTGGTCAACTGCGTTAAGAAATTTGTTGTATGCTTTTTCTGGCATTTCTTCTTCCAGTGATATTAGTAAATCAGCGCTTTTTAATTTCGCATAATATAAAAGCAACAATTTAACTCCAGAATCTTCCTTTTGATTATCTAATGCATACTGCTCATTAATTTTTAATATTTCCTTGTATGTTGGCATAATTTCACCTCGTTAAGACGTTTAAAGAAGAGCTATAGCTCTTCTCTATTTATTCTTTTCCTTCTAATTTTCTTTTTATTTCCTCACTAATTAATGCTTCAATTAGCGGTTCAAGTTTACCTTCCATAACTCTATCAAGCTGTTGAATAGAATAACCAATTCGATGATCAGTTATTCGGTTTTGAGGATAGTTATAAGTACGTATTTTTTCACTTCGGTCACCTGAACCTATTTTACTTTTACGTTCAATACCTTCTTTGTCCAAACGTTCTCGTAAGACTTTATCATAAAGTCTGATCTTAAGAATTCTTAAAGCAGAAGCTTTATTTTCATGTTGACTTTTACCATCTTGACAAGTAACTATTAATCCTGTAGGTTCATGAGTTAATCTAACGGCTGAATCGGTTGTATTTACACTTTGTCCACCAGCTCCACTAGATCTGTATGTATCAACACGTACATCACTTATATCTAGTTCTACTTCAATATCTTCCACTTCCGGTAAAACTAAAACTGTTGCCGTTGAAGTGTGAACTCTTCCTTGTGATTCAGTTTGTGGTACACGTTGAACTCTGTGAGATCCTGATTCGTATTTCATAAAAGAATATACGCTATCTCCCGATATCGTAAATTCAATTTGCGAAAAACCGCCAGCGCCACTATCTTCAGCATTAGTAACATCAATATTCCACTTTTTAGTTTCACCGTATTTTACGTACATACGAAATAAATCTCCAGCAAAAATATTTGCTTCACTTCCGCCTGCTGCGCCTCTTATTTCAACAATAACATTTTTTTCATCATTAGGATCTTTCGGAATTAATAAAACTTTAATTTCTTCTTCAATTTCAGAAATTCTCGGTTTTATTTCTTCTAACTCAAAAAGAGCCAATTCTCTCATTTCTGGATCTTCCTCATGAGATAATTCCTTCAAATCTTTGATGCTCTTTAGAACTTCATTATATTCTTGATATAACTCAACAACTGGTTGAAGAGATTTTTGCTCTTGCGATAATTCTTTCATATTTTGAATATCGCTAGTTATATCAGGGGCCATCAGTTCTTCATTAATTTTATTATATCTCTTTAATATTTCATCTAGTCTATTAATCATATTATCACTCCGCAACTTATTATATTACAAGCTTTTCTATTATTCAACAAGAAATTAGCTCTACTATTTTAAACTTTCTAAGGTAAAGAAAGAACCAAATTGTTAGGATTACACCTTTAGCAATACTTGAAAATGAAATAACCCACCAAATTCCCGCAAAACCAAATATAGACTAAATAGCAGTGCAAAAGTTATTCGTAAACCATTACCAACAATACCAACACCAGAAGGAATCATAACACCAATGGTTATACTGTTCCAAGTAAATAACATACTTTATTATAGTACAGAGGTGTTTTTTTAAAAAGTGTCCACTAAATGGGGTTCACTATATTATTTCCAGCTTTTTTTACTTCTTCCATATCGTTTCTACCAGCTGCTTGACTAACTGATACACTTGTTCCAATCTTAGCTAATAAAATTAGTCCAATCCTAACCACGGGTAATATCCTGCAGTCCCAACAGCTGCAATTGCTTCATCAGCATCTAATCCCATACTACCTACTTTTCCAACCCAAAACATATCTGTAAGATTATAAGCCATTTGAACAATGCTGATTAATAACGTTGGAACTGCTACTATTAATAGTTTCTTTAAAATACTTCCGCTTGTTAAGTAAATTTTACTTTTCATGCAATCACCTTTTCACTTGTGATATTATAACACTATATTTTTTAAAAACCTACATATATATTTTGATCGCAAAAAAACCTTGAATTTCCAAGGTTTATTCATTCAGATAAGAAGATAATACATCTGGAAAAGGTTCTAATGCACGGTCGAATATCTTATGCATATAAGATATTAATACACCATAATTAACAATCGGAATATTCATCTCTTTAACCTGGTTAATTCGATAAATCATATCAGTTCTATTTAACATGCAAGCACCACAGTGAATTACCAATTTAATATCATCCATATCCTTAGGGAAAGAGTATCCTGAAGAATACTTAAAATCAAAATCTAATCCTGTATATTCTTTCAACCATTTAGGTATTTTTTTTGTCCCAATATCATCGCTTTGCCTGTGATGTGTGCAACCTTCGCTAACTAATATCTTATCGCCATTTTCTAGTTTTTCTATCGCTTTTGCGCCATTTACAAGTTCTTTTAAATCGCCTTTATTTCTTGCAAACAAAATAGAAAAAGATGTTAACATAATATCTTTTGGTGTTTCGTTAGCAATTTTTTGAAACACTTGAGAATCTGTAATTACTAACTTTGGTTTGATAGCTAATTTATCAAGAGTCATTTTAAATTGATGCTCTTTCGTAACAATCGCGATAGCATCACTATCTAAGATATCTCTAACAGTTTGTTGTTGAGGTAATATTATTCTTCCTTTAGGAGCTGCAGTATCAATAGGTGTCACGAGTACAACTACATCGCCTGGAAGAAGTAAATCACTAACTATTCTAAATTTATCTTCTTCAAGATTTAAAGTGTTCCCTAATTCTTCTTTAAGTTCATTAAATCCAATTTTATTTAAAGCAGACACCTTAAATACTTCGTTTTCGAATATATTAGTAAAATCTTTTTCATTAATACAAGAATCTATCTTATTACCAACCATTAAAAAAGGTTTTTTTCTTTTCTTAATTTCTTCTATTAACTTATTTTCATAATCAAAATTATTTTGATTTACATCAAAGACAATTAATGCTATATCAGTTTTATTAATTATGTCATAAGTCTTTGATACTCGTAAATCTCCAAGCTCTCCTGAATCATCAATCCCTGCAGTATCAATAATAACAACAGGGCCTAAAGGTAATAATTCCATAGACTTAAAGACAGGATCTGTTGTCGTTCCTTTGATTTTAGATACTAAGGAAATTTCTTGATTTGTTAAAGAATTTATAACACTTGATTTACCAACATTACGTCTACCAAAAATTGCAATATGAGTTCTTGATGAACGTGGAGTTTGATTCATACTCATTATTCTCACCTCTTTAAAAGAATAAATCTCTTTCACCTTTTATTATTCGATAAATATTGGTTTTTAGTTTCTCTTTCACATCTTGATTTTTTATTGTTTCTGAATGCTTGAAAACGAATTTTAAACCAAGTTCAATTAATTCTTGATCTGCGTAATCCATTAAATACTCTGTTAAAGTCATTAGTGCATTTGGTTCACAGATTAAACCGATAGTTCCGCTCTTTGCCAACTGCATAAATCTATCTCCAGTACGACCTTTTCTATAGCATGCAGTACAATATGATGGAATATACCCTCTTTCAATTAAATCTCTTGTGATTTCCATTACACTGCGTTCATCTGATAACTCGAACTGATCTGGATGTTGTTCTTCATCACTTTCATCATGGTAACCACCAACATCAGTTTTACTACCAGCACTTTCCTGTGAAGCTCCATGAGTTATTAACTCATCTCTTATCTCTTTTGTTTCTCTCGTTGAAAGGATTATGCCAATATAAGGTAAAGCAAGCCTAATTATCGTTACAAGCCTTTTAAATTGCTCATCAGTTATAATATGAGGAAATTCATCTAAACTCATACCAGCAGCTTTTTTGAGACGAGGAACGCTAATCGTATGAAAGCCAACTCCGTATTTTTCTTCTAAATATTCATTATGTATTACTAAAGATAATACTTCATTTTTATATTTATAAAGTCCAAATAAAACACCAGCTCCTACATCTTCAATTCCCGCTTCAAATGCTCGATCAAAAGAATGTAAATGATAATCAAAATCGCCTTTTAAGCTTTTTGGATGCATTTCTTCAAATGTCGGTTTATCATATGTCTCTTGAAATAAGATATAAGTACCGATACCAACATCATTTAGTTTTTTGTAATCTTCAACTGAAGAAGCTGCTATATTAACATTTATTCTTCTAATTGAACTATTACTATATATCGTCTTAATTGATTCTATAACATAATCAATTGGTGTTTCTTTAGGAGATTCTCCAACTTCTAAAGCAATTCTCTTGTGTCCAAGTTTCTCTAAGTTTTTTGCTTGTTCCTTAATTTCTTCTTGATTTAATTTTAATCGTAATATCTTATTGTCTCTTTTGTACCCGCAATATTTACAGTTATTAACGCAAAAATTAGATATATATAAAGGAGCAAAAATAACTACTCTGTTGCCGTAAATTTCTTTTTTTAACTCACCAGCAATTTCATAAATTTCTTGAAGTTGTTCTTCTTTATGCGCATTTAATAAGATAGCAATATCTAGATGATTAAGTTTCACTCTTTTCTTTGCTTTTTCTAATATTCTTTTAATTTCATCCATTGATGGATTTTTACCAGCTTGTAAAACTTTATGAATATAGTTTCTATCAATCATTGTAATTATTCCTTTCAAAGTCAATATGATCTCCAGTATTCAAATCTAATTGATGACCATCCTTTTTTAGATTTTGTTGAATTGTTTTCATAACATTTTCATCTGTATTGCAAACTTTATTTTGATATATTTCATATTTTGCTTTTTGTTCACTCGGTCCAATATTTGTCATTAAAACATTTGCGCCTGTCTTCAAAGCTTTTTCACGGCCATCTTCAGCCAAGCTTCCTAGAGCAGTAGTCGCCGGAATTAGGGCTTTTGGCAATATCAGCCTAATTAAGGAAACCATGACTAAAGTTTCATCAATTGTTCCTGATAAATTCCCTTTTAATTCAGTATCTTCATGGCATAAATATGGACCAATTCCGATCATATGTGGATTAAGTTCTTTAAGATAAATTAAATCTTCTACTAAATCTTCATTTGTTTGCGTTGGAGAACCAACCATAAAACCTGCGCCAGTTTGATATCCTATTTCATTTAAGTTATCTAAACATTCTCTGCGATTATCAAAGCTCATAAAATCTGGATGTAAATGATTATAAAGTCTTCTCGATGCAGTCTCGTGTCTAAGCAAATACCTATCAGCTCCATGATTATATAGTTTAAGGTATGACTCTTTAGATCTTTCTCCTAAAGATAAAGTAATTCTTGTATTGGGAAGGCTATTCTTGATTCTCTTTAATAAATAAATAAGAATGTCATCAGTAAAAAATGGGTCTTCTCCGCCTTGTAAAACAAATGTTTTGTATCCAAGGTTATACGCTTTTTCACAACAATCAATTATTTCATCAATACTTAAACGATATCTTGATACATTTTTATTTAGAACATTTATACCGCAGTATTTACAACCCATTTTACAGTAATTTGAAATTTCGATTAAACCTCGCAAATATACTCTATCTTGATAGTATTTAGCTTTTTCTTCATAAGCTTTATTATATAAGTATTTTAATTCATATGTTGATATGTTATTTAAAATAAACAGATACTCATCTTTCTTTAAAAGGTGATTATCAGCTAGTTTATCAATTAAAAGGAATAGTTTGTTAGATGAAGAATAATCATTTTTAGAACTGTTCTTTAGTTGAGGAAATGTATTATTCACAATCTCACTCCTAACCTGATATATTATATTTTATATAATATAAAAACTTTGTAACCGTGGTTACAAAGTTTTTAATTATTTCTATTTATATTCATCAACATCTTCAATTAGACTTTCAGTTCCTTGATCCATATTACCAAAATAACTACATTGTTTATTAAATGAGACTCTAAATCCTCCAGGGTTAGTTGCACCTTGGCGGTTTTTAGAAATAATTATATCAACTTGATCTGGTCGTTTTGAATCTTTAGGATTATAGTAATCATCACGATACAAGAATAATATAACATCAGCATCTTGTTCAATTGATCCTGAATCTCGCAAATCTGCCATTACCGGTATTTTAATATCTCTTTTTTCAACACCTCTTGATAATTGAGATAAAGCGATTACTGGTACTTTTAACTCCCGAGCTATTTCCTTTAGAACTCTTGAAATTTCTGATACTTCTTGGACTCTATTAGCTTGCGGGTTTGAACCACTTAGTAATTGGAGATAATCAACAATTACTAAATCGAGTTTTTTATCTTGTTTTAATTTTCGGCATTTTTGTCTTAAATCATTTATTTTTACAGTTCCCGAATCATCAAAAACAATATTTAATTTTGATAAACTCTCTTGTGCTAAGTTTAATTGTTGCCACTCAGTACTAGTAAGTGTCCCTGTACGAATTTTATTTGAATGAATTCTTGATTCTGCGCTTAACATTCTGCTTACTAATTGGTCGCTTCCCATTTCTAGTGAGAAAAAGGCAATGTGTGGTTTCGTGTCCATTTTTGCAACATTAGTAGCGATATTTAAAGCGAAAGCTGATTTACCTATCGATGGTCTTGCAGCAATAATTGTTAATTCTGATGGCTGCAGCCCTAATGTATATCTATTCAGCTCTTCAAATCCCGTATCTAACCCTGTTATTTTACCTAAATTATCTTTAGTGTTTTCTGTTTTTAAGATTACTTGTTCTGCAACTTCGCTTATTTTAATAAAATCGGTTGTTCTTCTTTCTCTTGCAATATCAAAAATGATTTTTTCTGATGAATCAACAAAATCATTGGCATTTTCAGCAACATACCCATTCTCAATAATGTTCCGACATGCA
>CBDUWI010000061.1:0-7074 GCA_965370885.1 uncultured bacterium
CAAGAAGAATTGAAATGGAGATACTGTAAATAAGCCAAAAGATAATTTAATCATACATTTACCTAGCTTTAACGAATTCAATGTGTTAAATAATACAATAAAACAAATAGATTTATGGTTTGAAAAAAGAGATGTTGATTAATAATGAAAATTATCGCTGTAAATGCTGGTAGCTCTTCACTTAAGTTTCAGTTGCTTGAAATGCCTAAAGAAATAGTGCTTGCGTTTGGAATTTTAGAAAGAATTGGACTTGAGAAATCGGTTTTCAAAATAAAATATTCTGGGCTTAAACTTGAAGAGGAACTTTATATACCAACACATAAGGTAGCAGTAGAGATTTTATTTAGTAAGTTAGTCAATTTAAACATACTAAATAATTTAAATGAAATTGAAGGAGTAGGTCATCGCGTAGTTCATGGTGGTGAAAAATTTACTGATTCAGTAATTATTAGTAGTGAAGTCATTCAAGCCATAGAAGATGTAAGCGAATTGGCTCCGCTCCACAATCCCGCAAATTTAATTGGAATTAGTGCTTTTACAGAAGTATTACCTAACGTAACAGCGGTAGCAGTATTTGATACTGCATTCCACCAAACTATGGATCAAGTGACATATATGTATAGTGTTCCTTATGAATGGTATACAAAATATGGGGTTCGAAAATATGGATTTCATGGCACAAGTCATAAATATGTTAGTTTAAGAGCTGCTGATATGCTTGGCAAAAAGATTGAAGATACAAAAGTTATTGTTTGTCATATTGGGAACGGTGCAAGTCTGTGCGCAATAAATGGTGGGAAAAGTGTTGATACTTCAATGGGGTTCACACCATTAGCTGGAATCCCAATGGGGACTAGAAGTGGTGATATTGATCCAGCGATTGTCCAATTTATTTCACAAAAAGAAAACGAATCTTTAGATGAAGTTATAAATGACTTAAATCATAAATCTGGTTATTTAGGGTTGAGTGGGAAACACAGTGATTCTAGAGATTTATGGGAAGCAGCAAAAAGAGGAGACAAAAGAAGTATTTTAGCAATTAAAAAACAAGCGAAAATGATTTCTGATTATATTGGGGCATATTATCTTACTTTGGGAGGATGTGACGCAATTTGCTTCACTGCTGGTATTGGCGAAAATGCAAGTGAAACTAGAAAAATTGTCGTAGATCAAATAAAGGTTTTAGGTGTAGAGTTAGATTATGAGAAAAATAAAACTCATGGTGAAGAAATGATTATATCAACTAAGGATTCGAAAATTAAATTATTATTAATTCCAACAAACGAGGAAGTAATGATTGCTAGAGACACATATAGATTAATTAATTAAGTAATAAGTAAAAGATAGTAAATATAAGTATTATACCTATAAAGGAGGAATAATATGAAAAAAACTATCTTTTTATTTTGTTTAATAATTTTCACAATACCATTCAATAATGTTAGAGGAGTCTTTAATGATCGTACATTCGAGTTTGATGATTTTAATCTTGTACTAGATAACTATTATATTGATGGGTCTAGGGGAGTAGCAATAGAAAAAACTGGAGTTAACCCATTTTATACAACCATTTATTTTGCAGGTGAATCATTTATTATAAATGGTATTCTTAAAACTGATGAAAATTTTATACTATATGGAAGTAATCATATCATTGGTAATGAGACTTATTATGATGCTTTGTTTATCGTTATAGATTATGAGGGAAATTTAATAAATAAAACCACGGTTGACTATGGAGATTTAGAAGAAGTTAAAGGAGCATATTTTATAGATGGTATCTTAATTATTCATTCAAAGAAAAGTACTGATGATGGAATAGATTTTGTATTTGAAAATAATTACTTTTCTGCTTATGGTCCAGAATATCAATTACTTGACACAATAGAAATTGGTACAGAAATTTATAAACTTGAAGCAAATGATAAATATATATTGTTTACTTATGAGAATGATAATATTTTTGATGGAGCAATAAGAAGCGATTTATCTCTCTTATTACCATCAGATAGAATTGAAATCGAAAATAATCAAATATTTATTGATGAAGTCCATGTTGAGTTTTTAAACGATGCTTTTTTAAATGGAGAATTAGTTCAAAATGGGGTTGTTATAAATTACCCTGGAAACTATCTTCTAAACTATAAATTAGCTGAATATAATTTTGTTTTAAAACCTATTGTTTCCGGATTCGAAGACAATCAAATTTACAATAATGCTGTAACACCTTATATTTCCTCTGGAAATATAATATTAAATAATGATATATTTATATCTGAAACAATGATTAGTAAACCAGGTAATTATGAGTTAAGCATTACCGGGATAAATGATTATTTAGAAACCTATAACTTCACAATAACAAGTGATATGAAAGGAATAATAAATAATCAAACATATAATGATACTGTTGAAATTTCTTTTAATGGTGAGGGGTATTTAAATAATCAATTTGTGACTTCGCCAGTATTAGTACCCGAAGAAGGAGAGTATATTCTTAAAATTAACGGTGAAAATAATTATCTTGAAACATATTATTTTCAAATTGAGAAAGATGATGAAAGTGTAACAATAGTGGATTTTGTTCAGAAATTTGATATAGTAATTCTCGTTGTTGCTCTTTTAACTGGTGGAATTATTTTAAAGAAAAAGTAAATTATATTTACTTTTCCTTTTTATATAATCTCTTATTGTATGGTATAATTTTCTTAAGGTGGTGATTGCATGAATTATGTTAATTTATTCATAGAAACTAACTATTCCATGAGTGGTTCTAATATTAGAATAAAGGATTTAATATCAAAAGCTATAGAGCAAGAGTACTCTTCACTAGCAATCACTGATAGTAAAATGTATGGAGTTATAAAGTTTTATAAAGAATGTATTAAAAATAATATTAAACCAATCATTGGTATTAATATTATTACTCAAGGAATAAAATCAGAAGCTAGAAATAATATCTTAGTATATGCTAAAAACGATATAGGATATCAAAACTTGCTTAAGTTAGCGAGTTCATACAGCATTAATAATCTAATTACTTTAAATGAATTAAAGAAATTCTCTCAAGATATCATTCTTTGTATAAACACTGATAATAGTGAGATTGTTAAATACTTTAGTAACAATCAAATAAACGAATACAATGAAGTAATATCATTTTTCAATGAGATATCTACTGATATATTTTTTGGATTGTCTACTAACGATAATCTAAATAAAAAACTTAAACTAAGTAATAATTTAGTTGTATTGGATTATGTTCAATACTTAGATGCGGAAGATTATATTGTTTCAGACACTCTTAAAAAAATATTTTCAAAAGAAACATCTGATTTGTTTACTAATAATAAAGGAAAACATTTTAAAACAAAGAAAGAGATTTTGGCATTATATGGTGAATATCCTGAAGCAATTGAAAATACAAATTTAATAAGTGAAAGTTGTAATGTTACAATATCATTTGATAAAATATACTTACCAACATATAAATTAAAACAAGAAGTAAGCGCAAAGGATTTTTTACATGCGCTTGTTTTTAAGGGATTAGATAAAAGATTGATTGGTGAAAAAGTAAATAAGCAATTATATATTGAACGCTTGAATTATGAATTAAAAGTAATAGATGATATGGGATATAATGATTACTTCTTAATTGTTTGGGACTTTGTTAAGTATGCGAGAAGTATGAAATATTTAGTTGGGCCAGGTAGAGGAAGTGCAGCTGCAAGTATAGTTTCTTATTGCCTTGGAATAACGAGTATTGATTCAATTAAATACGATTTAGTATTTGAGAGGTTCTTAAATCCTGAAAGAATTTCAATGCCAGATATAGATATGGATTTACCAGATGATAAACGCGATGACATAATTAAGTATGTTAGAGACTTTTACGGAATTGATAAAGTAGCAAGTATTTGTACGTTTGGTACGTTTCTTTCAAAATCAGCACTAAGAGATTCCGCTCGAGTTCTCGATGTTGAGGGGATATTACTCGAACAAATTGTTAAATTATCAGACAACTATTCAAATATAAAAGAAATGATTGAAGCTTCAAAAGAAATGCAAAACATTATGGCTAGAGATGAGAAAGCTAAAACTTTAGTTGAAATCGCTGCGAAGATAGAGGGACTACATAAACATGTTTCAACACATGCTGCAGGAATAATTATAACTAGTAAAGATTTGGTTGAACATACTCCCATACAAAGTGGATTACTTGAGATGATGCAAACTCAATATGAAGCAAAAGATTTAGAAGAACTAGGTTTATTGAAAATTGATTTTTTAGGATTAAGAAATCTTACTAGTATCGATAAGATAGTTAATTTAATTAATTTAAAGGAAAATAAGAAGATAGATATCTATAAAACTCCAACTGATAATAAATCAACTTTTGATTTATTAAAGAGAGTTGAAACAACGGGAATTTTTCAACTTGAGTCTCCAGGAATGAGAAGTTTAATTAGAAAAATGCAAATTGATTGCTTTGAAGATATTGTAACTATTTTAGCTTTATTTAGACCTGGTCCAATGGATAATATACCACTTTATTTAACGAGAAGATTAAATAAAGAGAAAATCAAATACGAACATCAAGTGCTTGAAGATATATTAAAAAGCACTTATGGAATTATTATTTACCAAGAACAAATAATGAAAATTGCCAATTTATTTGCTGGTTATAGTTTTGGTGAAGCCGACTTATTAAGACGAGCTGTAAGTAAAAAACAAGAAGATGTATTAGTTAAAGAAAGATCAAACTTTGTAGCTAAAGCTTCTTTACTTGGACATTCTGAAAAATTATCTAATGAAATTTATGATTATATTGTTAAGTTTGCGAATTACGGATTTAACCGTGCACATAGTGTTGCGTATGCTATGGTATCTTATTGGATGGCATATTTAAAAAGCAATTACCCTAAATATTTCATCAGTGTTTTACTATCAAGTATTATAGGCAGTGAATCACAAATGAAAAATTATATATTTGAAGCACATAAGCTAGGAGTTATTATTTTAGCACCTTCAGTAAATAATTCGACTGAGATATTTGAACCAGAAGGTGATAATTTGCGTTATCCATTACTCGGAATTAAGAATTTAGGAATCAATACTGTAAATAGTATTCTCGCTGAAAGAGAAAAAGGAAAATTTAAGTCCTATATCGATTTTGTAAGTAGAACACATTCTTTTTTAAGCAAAAGAATAATTGAATCTTTAATTTTTGCTTCAGCTTTAAATGAATTTAAACTTACAAAAAGAACTATGATTGAAAAATTAGACGAGGTTATAAATTATAAAATGTATGGAAGTTATATCTCTAAAGATGAATTTGTTTTAGCTGCATTGCCAGAATATCCATATATTACACTAGAGATTAAGGAACTTAATGTGTTAGGATTTAATTTAGCAATGAATCCTCTAAATGAACATTTAGGTTATATCAAGAAACATAAATTACTTAAGCCATCTTTAATAACACATAATCATATTGGCAAAGAAATTCGTATTATTGGTATCTTGTCAGAACTGAAAAAAATTAAAACGAAAAACAATAATGATATGGCTTTCATCACCATTTCAGATGAGTTTAGTAAAATGAGTGCAGTTTTGTTTTCCACTGAATTTGGTGAGTATTTCCATTTGTTAGAAAAAAACAGCGTCTATCTCTTTAAGGCGAATGTCGAAAAAAGAAATAACGAAATTCAACTAATAGTAAAAAAACTTCATAAGCTATAGACCAAATTATAGATATATCCTATTTAGTATATACGACTTAATTTATATGTTATAATTAGTTAGGAGAGGGTAATATGAGAAAAATAGCAGTAATGACATCCGGTGGTGATGCACCTGGTATGAATGCGGCTATTAGAGCTGTAGTAAGAAGCGGACTTCATCATGGAATAGAAGTTTACGGTGTTTATTTTGGTTATAAAGGTCTCTGTGAAGGAGACATAAAATTATTATCTAGAAACGATGTTTCGAGAATAATAAACAGAGGTGGAACAGTTTTAGGAAGTGCTAGATATCCAGAATTTTTGGAAATTTCTGCGCGAGAAAAAGCTGTAGCCATTCTTAATAAAATGGGTATAGAAGCACTAATAGTCATTGGTGGAGATGGAACTTATCGAGGTGCGCAATCTCTTTCAGAGATGGGAATTACTTGCATTGGATTACCTGGGACAATCGATAATGATATCTCTTCAACAGATTATACTATTGGATTTTATACTGCTCTTCAAACAGTAGTAGACTCAGTAGATAAACTAAGGGATACTTCAATGTCTCATCAAAGATGTAGTGTTGTAGAAGTTATGGGAAGAAGCTGTGGCGACTTAGCATTATATGCTGGTATTGCAGGTGGTAGTGAATTTATTATTACTCCTGAAACAGGTTTCGATAAAAATAAAATGTTAAAAGCTATCAAGGAATCACAAAAAGGGAAAAAGAGACACGCTATTGTTATTGTGACTGAAAACTTATTAGACACATATGAACTTGCTAAGGAAATAGAAGAGTATACTGGATACGAAACAAGAACTACTGTTTTAGGACATGTTCAAAGGGGTGGAAACCCAGTAGCATTCGATAGAGTATTAGCAACTGAAATGGGTGAATATGCAGTTGAATTAATATTGAATGGTAGTAAATCTAAAGCAGTTGGGTTAAATGGAATGGATTTAGTAGATTATGATATCTTAGAAGCATTAAATAAAAAAAGAGAAATCCCTAATAAACGCTATGGTTTAGTGGGTAGATTAAAATAGGAGTGATAAAATGTTACCTTTTAATCAAACGAAAATAATTTGTACAATAGGGCCAGGATCAGAAGATATTACTGTAATGCGAGGATTAATTAAAGCAGGAATGAACACTATGAGGATGAATTTTTCTCATGAAAATCAAGAGCAACATTTAAAAAGACTGAAGACTTTATACGTATTAAATAAGGAACTTAATTCCCATGTTGCTGCTCTTTTAGACACAAAGGGACCAGAAATTAGAACTCACTTATTAAAAGATGGAAAAGTTACAATAGTAGAAGATTGGCCAAAGCCGGAATCTTTT
>CBDUWI010000062.1:0-7026 GCA_965370885.1 uncultured bacterium
GCTTTATTATCAATCGATGTGTACTCAATTAAATCATTCTCTGGTACTGGAATTTCCGATATTTTCTTTTTAGTTCCCCTAATAACATTGTCGTTAGTAGATATGAAAATGTTTTCTTCAGGTACTATTTCAGAATTTTGATTTACTTCATTAATAAATTCAAGATCAGACTTAGCCATTCTTTCTTTTATTAAAGGTCGTTCTTGGGAAATACGTGTAGCTAAAAGTGCATCGAATCCTACTTTTAATAGTTCGGTTTTTATTTCATATAATAAATCAGTCGCAAATGTTCCATCTTTTGGACAAAGAAGTTCTATTCGATTATTCTTTTGTTCGATTTCAAAATCTAAAATTGCACTAAATCTTGGTTTTTTCTTAGCAAGTTTTCTTAAAACAAAATCGTAATAATCTTTTAAAAGCGAATCATCTTTATTTTTGTAACTAATTTTATAATCACATTTTGTAATAGCTTTAACTTTCTTCGGTAATAATTCAAGTCTATTTATAAATATACAAAAGTGTTCTATCGCAAGGACATTATCGAATTCAACATCAAAAAACCAACTGTCGTCGGTTTTGTTTACTGTTATTTCCTTTAAAATACCTTCGTAATTTTTTATTTCACTCAGTAAATCTAACATTTCTAAAAGCTTAATTAATTTGTCGTTCATGGTGTCCACTCCGAATCTATTTTTATAGACATTATTATACCATATATTGTGGACTAAATGATGACTTTATAAAAAAAAGTAGAATAAATTCTACTGGTTTTCTTCAAAGTCAATTCTTATTTTTCCCTCTAAAATCTCTTCTAAAGCAATGCCAACTGGCTTACTACATTTTGGGTCAATAACGATATCATCTAGTTCTTTTATAATTTTAGCTCTTTTTGCAGATGCATATGCTAATTTATACTTAGAATCAATCTTTGTTAATAAGTTATCAATTGATGGATAACGTAATCCGTCTTTGTTTCTCAATCTATTTTACCTCCAACATTTCTTTATATTTCGTAATTGATCTTTCTGTTTTCGCATGTTCAGCACGAACGATTGCCATAATTCTATCTGCAGCGTTCGTAACTTCATCATTAACTACTATATAATCATATTTATAAGCTAATGGAAATTCACGATCAGCTTTGTCCATTCTTTTTTGAATCGTATTAGGATCTTCTGTTCCTCTTCTAAGAAGTCGGCGATAAAGCGCTTCTTTATTAGGTGGCGCAATGAAAATAAATACACCGTCTTTTGCTTTTTCTCGAACTTGGTTTGCACCTTGAACTTCAATCTCTAAAACTACTTCTTTTCCATTATCTAACTGTTCATCAATTTTATCTTTAGGAGTACCATAGTAATTCCCAACAAACTTAGCATACTCTAAGAATTTTCCATCTTTTATGCGTTGCTCAAATTCTTCATTGGAAACAAAGTAGTAATCTTCGCCTTCAATTTCATCTTCTCGAGCCGGCCTTGTTGTCATCGAAATTGAATAAACTAAATCATGACCTTCCATTTCAAATAAAGCTCTTCTGACAGTACCCTTCCCAACACCTGAAGGACCACTGATAACAACTAACAACCCTCGTTCATTGAGTTTCATTAAGATTGTCCCTCCTTTGAAATATCATTATATATTAATTAATATATATCATAACACTTTTAATCTTTAATTGTAAGTATTTAAAAAGATTTTTTTAAACTATTTAAATTATGTTATAATTATGCCGGTGATAACTATGAGTTTTGATGGTAATGTTGTAAGAAATTTAACTAAAGAATTTAAAGAAATCCTTATTTCAGGCAGAATCAATAAAATATACCAATTATCTAAATATGATTTGCTTTTCATAATTAATACTAGACAAGGTAAAACACAATTATTAATTAGTAGTTCGCCGAGTTATTCAAGAATCCATATTACGGAAATGAATTATGAAAAACCAGATCAACCACCTAATTTTTGTATGTTTTTAAGAAAACATTTAGAAGGGGGAATAATTGAAGATATTTACCAAATCACAAACGACCGTGTGATTATTTTTGATGTTAAATTCAGAAATGAATTAGGAGATCTCGCAATTAAGAAATTCATTGTCGAAGTAATGGGAAGACATTCGAATATAATTATCGCTGATGATAAATATAAAATATTAGAAGCAATTAAACATGTGATGCCTTTTGATGGCAAAGAAAGAACTGTTTTTCCTGGTGCTACATACAGCGTCCCTGAGACGGGAAAAATCGATCCTTTTAACGCTTCATTAAGAAATGAATTTTTACAAAATCCTGAAAATATTAATGAAAAAGTATTATTAGATAATTTCATTGGTTTTTCGCCTTTAATAGCTAAAGAGATAATTCATCAATTTTCAACGACTAAAGAACCGATTTCGAAAGTCTTTGAAGACGCAATAAGTGGTTTTGACCCGGTGATAATTAGTTCTAACAAAGAATATTTTTATTATAATGATATAACGCATCTAGTTGGTGAACGACAACATTTTGAAAGTGTTAATAAGATGATTGATCGTTATTATTATGAAAAGGATACAATCGATATCATTAAACAAAAATCAAAAGATTTAGTTAAGTTTATTAAAAATTTCATTATTAAATCTAACCATAAAGTAGAAAAACTAAATAAAGAATTAATTGCGACAAATAAAAGAGATGATTTAAGAATAAAAGGTGAATTAATTCAAGCAAACTTAGAAGTAATCATCAAAGGTGATTCTAAGTTAACCTGTATAAACTATTATACTGACGAAGAAGTAGAAATTGAACTTGATTCTAAATTATCAGGAGTTAAAAATAGCGCAAAATATTATAAGAAGTATAAAAAGTTAAAAAATAGTATCCCATATATTAAAAAGCAAATTAAAACAACGTTAAATGAAATAAAATATTTTGAGTTACTTCTGCACCAAGTGCAGAACGCTTCTTTAAAAGATATTGAAGAAATAAAAGAGGAACTTATCGATAAAGGTTATGTTAAGAAAAAAATGGATTTAAAGAAGAAAAGTAAAAAAAAGAAACCTAATTATGAAACGTTTTATGATGAAGATGGCATTGAAATCCTTGTTGGAAAAAACAATATCCAAAATGAATACATTACTCATAAAATAGCGAAACATAATGAAGTATGGTTCCATGTGAAAAATGCCCCTGGTAGCCATGTTATTGTTAGGAAAGAATTCCCTTTATCAGAAACAACAATCAGGACTGCGTCTTTAATTGCTGCCTACTTTTCCAAATTAAAACATTCAAGTAGTGTTGCAGTTGACTATGTCGAAGTTAGATATTTGAAAAAGGTTCCAGGTAAAGTAAGTAGTTTTGTCACATATAAAAATAATAAAACAATTTATATTGATCCCGAAGATGATTTCATTATTAATTTAAAGAAAAAGTAAATTATAAGGAGAATTATTATGAATGAGACAATTAAACTAATTAATCAAAGAGTATCTTTAAGAAAATTTAGTGATAAATTAGTAACTAAAGAACATTTTGATATCATCGTTAACAGTGCTCTAAGAGCTCCTACTGCTGGAAATTTAATGCTTTATTCAATGATTGTTGTTAAGAATAAAGAACGACTTGAAAAATTAAGTGTTAGTTGCGATAATCAACCATTTATTAAGAACGCTTCTTTTGCGATAATATTTGTTGCTGACTATCAAAGATTATATGATTATTTTATGTTATCAAATATAAAAGATTATGCTAAAAAATTTAATACAAAGATTGTAAATCCTGATTTATCAGATTTATTACTAGCAAGTGAAGATGCAATAATCGCTGCACAAAATAGTGCTATTGCAGCTGAATCACTTGGGATAGGTACTTGTTATATTGGTGACATTATTGAAAATTATGAGTTTCACCGTGAATTCTTTAATTTGCCTAATTACGTTTTCCCTATTTCAATGTTGGTATATGGTTATTATCCAGAGAAAATAAATCGAACACCTAGAAATAGATATGATAAAGAGTTTATTGTCTTTGAAGAAAAATATCAAAGACTAGCTCCTGAAAGTATTAAAAAGATGCATAAGAAAAATGAAATAAACTTTAATAAAGATAATATTTTAAAAGCCGATAATTTAGGACAACTTATCTATGGCAAGAAATTTTCAAGTGAATTTGCAAATGAAATGAGACGTAGTGTTAATGTTGCTTTAGAGTATTGGAAAAAGGATTATGAATAATTAGTTATTAAAAAAAACTATTCTGAGAATAGTTTTTTTATTATTATTTACCTTTATTAATTATTTCTTTCTTAACTAATGTAATAAAGTCATCAATTGAAACAGTTACTTGTTCTTTAGAACCATATTTTCGGTAAGTAACTTGGTTTACTTCTACTTCTTTATCACCAACAACTAACTGATAAGGAATTTTTTGTGTTTGAGCATCTCTAATTTTATATCCGAGTTTTTCTTCTCTTAAGTCGAGTTCACTTCTTAAATCATGATCGATAAATAAGTCATTCAATTTTTTAACAAAGTCTAAATGAACATCGGGTGATACGGGGATTAATTTGATCTGGACAGGAGCTAGCCATGTAGGGAAAGCACCTTTATATTGTTCGAGTAAAATACTCATTAAACGCTCCCATGTTGATATTAAACCACGATGTATTACTACAGGACGATGTTTATCGCCATCACTTCCAATATATGTTAAATCAAATCTTTCTGGAAGTAAGAAATCAAGCTGGACTGTCGACATCGTAATAACATGTCCCATTGCTGTACGAACTTGAATATCTACTTTTGGTCCATAAAATGCAGCTTCACCAGTCATTATTGTGTATTCAATGTTATTTTCATCAAGTAATTCTTTTAATAGTTTTTCAGCTAAATCCCATAATTTATCATTATCGTGGAATTTACCTTTCACTTTATCTCTTAAAGCTAATTCAATATATTCTATTTCTAAATCTAAATCTGCGATTGCTTGTAAGATTAAATTATACGCGTCTAAGACTTCTTTTTTTATTTGATCTTGTCTAACAAATAAATGAGCGTCTGTTAATGTCATAGCGCGAACTCTTTCTAAACCGCTTAAGGCACCACTTGCTTCGTAACGGTATTGTGTAACCATTTCAGCATATCTGATTGGTAAATCACGGTAACTTCTTAAATCTGATTTATATACTAACATATGATGAGGACAACTCATGGGACGAAGAACAAATGTTTCCCCATCTCTTTCCATTACTGGAAACATATCTTCGTGATAATGAACCCAGTGCCCACTAATTTCATAAAGTCTTTTTGTTCCTAAAGCCGGAGTTGAAATGTGTTGATATCCTGCTTTCTTTTCTAATTTATAAACATAATCTTCTAATACTTTTCTCACGGTATAACCATGAGGTAACCACATTGCTAGACCTTGTCCAGCGTCGCTATTAAGTTCAAATATTTTTAATTCTTTTCCGAGTTTACGATGATCTCTTTCTTTTCTTTCTTCTAGTACTAATAAATGTCTTTTTAAATCTTCTTCTGTGAACCAGGCAGTTCCGTAAATACGTTGCAACTGTCCACGATTACTATCACCACGCCAATATGCTCCAGCTAACGATAATAATTTAAAATAACGAATATTTTTTGTATTACCGATATGTCCACCACGACATAAATCAGTAAATTCACCTTGAGTATATAAACTAATTATTTCACCTTTAGGTAACTCACTAATTAACTCTACTTTGTATTTATCATCACTAAAGAACTCTAAAGCTTTGTCTAATGTTAACTCACTTCTAGTGATTAACGTTTGTTCGTTAGTAATTCTTTTCATTTCCTTTTCAATTCTTAGTAAATCTTCTTCTCTTATTTGCTCTCCAGCATCAATATCATAATAAAAACCTTCTCTAATATCTGGTCCGACACCAAACTTAGCGTTAGGATATAATCTTTTAACAGCTTGAGCGAGTAAATGTGCAGCACTATGATTAAGAACGCTAAATGCTTCTTGATCTTTTTTTGTGATGATTTTGATTGTACCGTCATTTAAAATAGGTCTATTTAAATCAAATAGTTCATTGTTAATGTATCCGGCAACACTTTGTTTTTTAAGACCTGGAGATATACTAGCTGCTATCTCTTCAATTGTAATTCCTTTTTCAAAGGATTTAATTGATCCGTCAGGAAATGTACTATTTATCCTCGTTTGTCCTCTTTTCTCATATATTTCACTTCATTAATTTTACTTTTTTCAATAATCGATTCTTCTAAATTAATACCATATATATTAGCCATATGATTCACATAATGAATAATATCGTATAATTCATATTTAATTTTTTGTTTTAAATCGTCGGTTAATCCTTCAATTGATTCTTTTCTAACTTCTACAGCTAGTTCGCCAATTTCTTCGACAAGTTTAAGCATTACTTGCATTTTGTAGCCTGGTTTGTGATCTATTTCCTTAACATGAGCTTGTAGTTCGTTTATTGTCATTTCTTTATGCAACATCAAATCTCTCCTTTAAATAAAAAAATCGCCCTTAAAATTAAGGACGAATTAGTTTCCGTGTTACCACCTTTGTTCTAGAAATATCTAGCACTCAAAACTATAACGCCAGCTGTGCGGGAAACTTTTTCAAGTCCTACTCCAAGGTAGTAATTAACAAGTTGTAAATAGTAGCTTTCACCATTCTACTTCGCTTTATTTTACAGATCTTCTTAACTTTGTCCTCTTCAATGTATTTCAATATTATTATAATACTTTTTAACTTAAAGTCAAATTAATTATATTTTGATTTCTTCTGTTAATGACTTGATTCTTGATATAATACGATAAGATTTCATCTTTTCAGCAGATTGAGCATTCCCTACCATGTATGAAGCTAAATCTTTAATTGAGACGTTTGATGTGAAAAAAGTTGGTCTTTCATCAAGTAAACGGTATTGTAAAATCGGACCTAGAACTTCATCTCTTATCCAGGAACTTTGTGCTTCGCTACCAATATCATCAAGCATTAAAATATCTGATTGTTTTAATTTATTGATTAAATG